>CALFYC010000141.1 GCA_937952895.1 uncultured Neisseriaceae bacterium | reverse complement strand
GTTGCATCTGTTTCCTTATAATAGATACCTAATTCAGTTAACTTTTGAATTACTAATAAATTATGTTCCTCACTAAAAAAATCTAAAATTGATTGAGCTACCGTTTCCCCCACATCTCTTACTTGGATTAATTCTTCATATGAGGCTTTTCTTAATTTGTCTAAATTGCCAAATGAGTTGGCTAAATCTTTAGCCGTTGCTTCTCCAACATGTCTAATACCTAAGGCATAAATTAAACGCTGTAATGAAGTGCTTTTACTTTTATTTATAGCATTAATTAAATTATCTGCACTTTTATTTCCAAATCGATCTAAAACAACTAATTTATCTTTGGTCAATTGATAAATATCATCTAGTCGATTAATTAAATTATTATCAACTAACTGTTCAACAATCTTTTCACCTAATCCATCAATATTCATAGCCAACTTACTTGCGAAATGAGTAATTGAATGTTTTTTCTGTGCTGAACAGTAAAGACCGCCACTACAGCGAATGATAGCTTCACCCTCTAATTGTAAAAGATGTGAATTACAAACAGGACAAGTTTTAGGCATTACAAATTCACCTAATTCATTAATACGCTTGTTATGTAAAACTCTAACTACTTCAGGAATTACATCTCCAGCTCTTCTAACAATTACATAATCGCCAACTCGAATATCTTTACGTTTAATTTCCTCTTGATTATGTAGAGATGCATTTGAAACTGTCACTCCACCAACTAAAACCGGAGTAATCTTAGCAACTGGGGTTAATGCCCCAGTTCGGCCAACCTGAATAGTTATGTTTAAAATCTGGGCTTCAACCTCTTCTGCTGGAAATTTATGAGCAATAGCAAAACGTGGAGCACGTAATACAAAACCTAACTGCTGTTGATAGGCGATATTATTTACCTTATAAACTACCCCATCAATACCAAAATCTATAGTTTGACGTAAACTTATCACTTTTTCATAATAGTTGATTAATTCACTTGGACCTTTTAATAATTGACACAAATGGCTTACCTCAAAGTTTAATTTTTTTAAAAATTCGAGTTGTTCACTAAAGGTAACAAATGAATCCATCAGATCAATTCTACTAATAGAATAAGCAAAAAAATTTAGCGGTCTACTTGCTGTTATACTTGAATCTAATTGACGAATACTACCTGCAGCTGCATTTCTGGGATTAGCAAATTGCTTCTGATTTAATTTAGCTTGCTCTTCATTTAAAACTATAAAATCTTTTGTTAAAATTAAAATTTCCCCTCGCACTTCAAGAATGCTTGGTGGATTAGCCATATTTAATTGCTTAGGAATATTTTTAATAGTTCTGACATTTATTGTTACATCTTCTCCAATAAATCCATCTCCTCTAGTAATTGCTTGGGTAAAATGACCATCCTTATAAATTAATGCAATAGCAATACCATCATATTTGGGAGAAGCCATATATTCTATTTCGCTTACTTGTAATTCTTCTGTAATGCGTTTATTAAATTGGCGTAATTCATGATGTCTTTCTTCAGAATTAGATAAATTCATATCCGAAAAAATATTATTTAAAGATAGCATCGGTTCACTATGAGATGCTTGACTAAATTGATTTAAAACTATTGAACCAACTTTATTAGTAGGCGAATTTGCTTGTTTATACTGAGGATATTGAATTTCTAAATCATACAACTTACGATAAAGACGATCATATTCTTCATCACTAATTACGGATTGATCAAGTGTATGATACGCGTAATTATATTCTATTAATTCTTGAGTTAACTGGCTAACTTGTTTAGCAATATTGTCATCAATATAGGGTTTATCATTTTCAGGATTACTAAACAAATCTTCCATTTATTATACTACCAATAGTTATAGCTAGCTATTAATATCAGCTTCACTACGCATATGTGGAAAAAATATGACATCACGAATTGATGGCGAATTAGTAAGTAACATAACCAAGCGATCAATTCCAATACCACATCCACCAGTTGGAGGCATGCCATATTCTAAAGCTCTCACATAATCAGCATCATAATGCATAGCTTCTTCATCACCCGCATTTTTTTGCATTACTTGCTTTTTAAAACGCATAGCTTGGTCTTCCGGATCATTTAATTCTGAGTATCCATTAGCCAATTCTCTACCCACAACAAATAATTCAAACCGTTCAGCAATTTCTGAATTATTGTCTGCATGACGTGCTAAAGGAGATACTTCAATTGGATAATTGATAATAAAAGTCGGATTCCAAAGTTTAGTTTCTGTAGTTTCTTCAAATAACTCTAATTGCAACAATCCCAAAATATCTGTTTTAGGTTTTTGATGAGTAAGTTTAGCTAATTCACTGATTAAGAATTCAGGTTTAGCTAAATCACACATCTGATATTGCGGATTATATTTAATAATTGCTTCAAGCATTCCCAAGCAGTCAAACTTTTTAGCCAGATCAACTTCACGACCTTGATATTCAAAAGTTAATGATCCAATTGAATCAATTGCAGCTTTTCTTAAAATAGCTTCCGTAATTGACATCATTGAATGATAATCAGCATAACTCTCATAAAATTCAAGCATGGTAAATTCTGGATTATGCCTGGTAGATAATCCTTCATTTCTGAAATTACGATTAATTTCAAAAACCCGATCTAATCCACCAACAATTAAGCGCTTTAGGTATAATTCTGGAGCAATACGTAAGAATAATGGCATATCTAATGCATTATGGTGTGTTACAAATGGTTTAGCAGTAGCTCCACCTGGAATTACATGCATCATTGGAGTTTCAACTTCTAAATATCCAGAATTTACCATAGATTCTCTAATTGATTGAACAATTTTAGAACGATTTAAAAATACACTTTTTGATGCTTGATTCATAATTAAATCAAGATAACGTTGACGATAACACAGCTCTTGATCGGTTAAACCATGAAATTTTTCAGGTAATGGACGTAAACTTTTACTAATTAACTCAATTGCTTTAACTTCAATAGTTAATTCATTAGTTTTAGTGCGAAAAAGTTTACCTGTCGCACCAATAATATCACCAATATCCCAGTGCTTAAAATCTTCGTAGCATGCTTCATCAATATTTGCTTTACTGATATAAATTTGGATTTGTGCTTGTCCATCTTGAATTGTAGCAAAAGATGCTTTTCCCATCACGCGCTTTAACATCATTCGCCCAGCAATTGTAACCTCAATATTTACCGCTAATAGTTCTTCGGCATTCTTGTCTCCGTATTGTTTATGAATATCAAAAGCTCTATTCTTTGGTTTAAAATGATTCGGATACGCTACTTTTTGCTGTCTAATTTTAGTTAATTTTTCTCGTCTTTCTTGTATAATATGATTTTCATCTTGAAGAATATTATTCTCTAGCATAAATTTAATTCCATTAATAATTTATTTACATTTTATTTGTGTAATTAGTATTTCTTTATCCATACTTTGACTTAACAAAACATGACCAGATTTAATACAAAAATTTTGCAAATCCTTTTTTGCATCAGGGTCAGTAGTAACTACTGTGATTATACTGCCTGATGGCAGTGTAGCTAAAAATTTCTTTGTCCTCAATACTGGCATAGGACACTTTAAACCAATTAAATCTAATTTTTGCAAACTCATTTTACTACTTAACTAATTTAAGGCTACTTTTAATCTCAGATTGAACTTCAGGTGGTGGATTTTCAAGATTAAATGACATACCTTGTCCATTTTCTTTAGCAAATATTGCTAAAATATTTGCAATCGGAATCTCAATATCATAAACCACATTATGAAAAGTAGCTTTAAAGCCCACAGTGCTATTACTAATAAAGAAGTTTTTAGTTGCTTCTTGAGCAACATTTAATACAATTTGTCCATCTTGCACATATTGCATAGGCACATTAGTATTGTGATCAACACGAACCGCCATATAAGGCGTAAATTCATTTTCTTTACACCATTCATAAATTGCACGAATTAGAAATGGCTTTTGTGAAATCATGTTATCTCATTCCACGTTCTGCAGGAGTTAAAGATGCAATAAATTCTGGGGTATCAAATAAACGTGTAGCATACTTCATCATACCCGCCCATGTTGGTTTTACTTCAATACTATAATATTTTAAGCGCCAAAGTAAAGGCAACATTGCAGCATCTAATAATGAGAAAGAATTACCAAATAGAAATTCAGATTTTTTGTTACTAATAAATACATTGGCAACATTATCTAAACTGACTATAATACTTTCTTTATGCTTTTCTAACTCTTTTTTAATTTTAGTATCTTTACTACCAAAATTACTATCTAAAAAACGTAGATGTTGAAATAACTCACGATTAAAATGATACATTAACATACGAAGCCTTGCTTTCTCTGAAGGCTCTATCGGCATTAGTTGAGGATGTGGAAAACGTTCATCAATATATTCACAAATTATACTAGGATCAATTAATACTAAGTCTCTTTTTTTATTATTTTTATCAATATCATCAACTAAAACTGGAGTTTCATTATAAGGATTTAGCAAAATTAAATCTTGACGTAAATTAATACTCACATCAATAATTTTAAAATCCATATCTTTTTTATTTAATACGATACGAGCTCGGTGAGAGAACGGACATCGCGAATCTGAATATAAATGAATCATAAATTTAATTCCTCTCATTAAAAAATGTGTCAAGTAGATATTATATCATTTTCACTGAAACAATGTCAAACAAAACCCACGCAAAAGCTTGCAGCACAAGAGAAATTTTTTCACAATACCCGAAAACCATTAATACAGCTATCATTATTCAGAGCACACCATCCACAAACCTTTCTTAATCAAGATATATCCTCTTCAAAAAATATCAATTCACACTTTAACAAACGTAAAAAATTTATGGTAGAATTCAATCTGCCAAATACTTGAATAATGCTTTTATTATTGGAGAAATTATTGTGAATTATCAATACTTATTATGGATTGCTCTATTTTGTTATGCTTTACATATTGTTGAAGAATTTACTTTAAATTGGAAGGGATGGGCAATAGAGGTTATAAAACTACCTGTTGATTGGAATAATTTTTATGTTGTTAACGCTGCAGTTATAGCACTTGGAATTAGCTGTGCCGAAGTTGGCTGGCAATTTCCAATATTTGCCTTAATTTATCCAGCATTAATGATTATTAATGCAATTTTATTTCATATAATACCAACTATTCATACCCGAATTTACTCCCCAGGTATTGTAACTGCTATTTTACTATTTCTTCCAGTTGGAACTTTATGCTTTTATTTTCCGTATCACCTTAATATAATTAATGCTTATGACATACTAATTGCATTTATTCTTGGCTACATCCTAATGATGTTTCCAGTCATATTATTAAAAATTGCAATTAGAAATAAATAACCCTCACATCAAATGGATTAGTTGTTGAGCCAAAAATACTACAAGTCAACTATACTTTTAAATAAACAATAACTCTTATAGACAGAGAGAAAATAAATTGTAATTTTAACTAATCATAAACACCAAATTATGTTACAATAATCGACTTGGTTTAAGTATATTGGTCGCGATATATTTTATTTATTTAGTGACATTTTAAGAAATTATAGGAAATTAAAATGAAATATAGTAATTTAGTTGCACAGTTAAGGAATGAGCATGGTCGAGGTGCGAGCCGCCGCCTGCGTAGAGCTGGAAGAGTTCCTGCGATTATTTATGGATCTGGTAATGAAGCTTTAGCTATATCACTTGATCACAATACGGTTTTTCATGCATTAAAGCATGAAGACTTTCATACTTCAATTTTAAATTTAGATATTGAAGGTAAAAAAGAAAAAGCTTTACTGCGTGACTTCCAAGTTCATGCATTTAAACCTGAAGTTAGTCACTTAGATTTTCAGAGAGTAAATGAAAAAGAAGAAATTCAAATCAAAATTCCTTTACACTTCATTAATGAAGAAACTTCTTACGCTGTTAAATTACAAAGTGCCCACATCACTCACATTGCAAATGAAGTTGAAATTCGTGCGCTAGCTAAAGACATTCCTCACTTTATTGAAGTTGATTTAAAAAATATCAAAGCTGGTGAAACCCTTCACTTATCTAATCTAGTAGTACCAAATGGTGTTAAGTTAGCTAATTTACTTCGTGGAGAAGATTCTGTTGTATTAATTGCAGCTGGAATTGCTGAAGAAATAATTGAAAACACTGCACCGGTTGTATCTGCATCGGATATTCCTACAGTTAATGATAAGAAAGCTGAAGATAAATAATAAATTATTATTTTATTTGCTAGATGGCAGCTATAAGCTGCCATTTTTTACGGCTATAAGTTCGAGTGAAACCAACCTATTTCGCACAAAATAAATCCACCCTAAACTGATTTGACAACTGTTCAACTTTTCTCTCTTAAATAAAATTTTTGGCAAATTTTAATAAGTATGAAAATTTTAGCTAATAGCCATAAAAGTTTACCAACCATCTAAAAAAAATTCTTACTCTTTGATCTTAAAATTTATTTTCTCACATAAAATATTCGATAATATCAGCATGTTAATCATAGATATTGCTTAAAAGCACTGCAGTAGCAGATTTTATTTTTATAAGAACTATTCTGATATATGTTAAAATTAATATAGTACAAGTTACTTTCATCTGAAGAATTATTAATAATCATATTTTATAGGTTTTAAAGGAGTGACAAAGTAAATTAACAATCTGATTCCTACCAAGTTTTCAAAAAAAAATAAAACTTTTGGTGTTGTATTTAATACAGCATTATCTCCTTTAGCAGTAGTGTTTGCAATTGTATTAATATCCTTATAAGTAACAGGGAAACTGATTCTATCATCTTTTGAATGAAATCTTAAAA
>CALFYC010000140.1 GCA_937952895.1 uncultured Neisseriaceae bacterium | reverse complement strand
ATCTACACAGGCGAAGACACTCTTTCCCTACACGACGCTCTTCCGATCTATATTATTTAGTATTGTATTAGTCTTAGTGGTCTATAACATGATTCGTCTACAAATGCTAATTCGCCAAGACGAAATTACTGTTTCACGTTTAATTGGCGCATCTAATAACTTTATTATGCGTCCCTTAGTTTATTATGCAATCATTCAAATAACGATTGGAACATTAGTTGCATTCGCTTTAGTGAATTGGTTTCTTAATTTCTTAAATAATTTATTTATAAATCTAAATAGTCTATTTGGTAAAGATTTTCTCTTTTCTGGGCTTGATTTTAAATATCTAATTGGAACCATAATCATATTAGATATCTTTGCAGTATTTGCCGTATTTCTAGCTGTGCAATGGGTCTTTAGAAATAGTCATAGTAAATAAATTATGTCGAATCCAGTATTAACCATTTCTGACTTTGATTATAATCTACCTAATGAATTAATTGCTTTACATCCAACACAAAAGCGTGATGAAAGTAGATTACTTGTAGTAGAAAATAATCAATTTCATAATTTAAAATTCAATAATATTATCAATTTTTTAAATAAAGGTGATTTATTAGTTTTAAATAATTCACGAGTAATTAAAGCACGCCTTTTGGGTCATAAAGTAACTGGTGGTAAAATTGAAATTTTAATTGAACGTATTGTCAATAATAATGAATTAATTGCACATATCCGTTCCAATAAAACGATTAACCTCGATTTAGAAATAATTCTACCCAATAATTTATCTGTAACCGTTACCCAGAAATTAGATGGTCTATTTAAACTTCGTATTAATCAAGTAATTGATATCTATGCATACCTAGAAAATCATGGCCAAATACCACTACCGCCTTATATTGAGCGGGAAACTGAGAATACTGATAGCGAACGTTATCAAACCATTTATGCTAAAGATTTGGGTTCTGTTGCCGCACCTACTGCTGGATTACATTTTACACAAGATTTACTTAAACAAATTACCGATAAAGGTATTAATATTACTTATGTAACATTACATGTTGGTTCTGGGACATTTAAACCAGTTTTAGTTGATGATATATCTCAACATAAAATGCATAGCGAATATTATAGTATTGATGAATCTTCCTTGGATTTAATATTAAATACTCAAAAAAATGGTGGTAAGATTATTGCAGGTGGAACTACTAGTCTTAGAACTTTAGAAACGATTGCAAAGAATAATTTTAAAAAATTATCTGGTGAAACGGATATCTTTATAACTCCAGGTTTTGAATTTAAATTAGTTGATAAATTAATTACTAATTTTCATTTACCTAAATCAACTTTATTGATGTTAGTTTCAGCATTTATTGGACTTGAAACCACTAAATCAATATATAATTATGCTATCAAAGAGTGTTACCGATTTTTTAGTTATGGTGATGCTATGTTACTTACACGTAAGGATGAAATAATATGAAGACCACACACTTTGGCTTTAAAAGTGTCGATGAAAATAAAAAATCTGATTTAGTTGCTAATGTGTTTCATTCAGTTGCAAATAAGTACGATATTATGAATGATGTAATGTCATTTGGCTTACATCGGATTTGGAAAAAATTTACTACTTTAACATCAGAAGTTAAGAATGGTTCAAAAGTACTAGATATCGCAGGTGGCACTGGGGATATGAGTATAGCCTTTAAAAAAATGGTTGGTGATACTGGAGAAGTATGGCACACTGATATTAATTCTTCAATGTTAAAAACCGGACGTGACAAATTAATCAATCAAGGAATTCTAACTCCAGCATGCCTTTGTAATGCTGAACAGCTCCCCTTTCATGATAATTATTTTGATGCAGTATGTGTATCATTTGGTCTTCGTAATATGACGCATAAGAATGTTGCAATTAAAGAAATGAGCCGCGTATTAAAACCAGGTGGGGTTTTATTAGTTTTAGAATTTTCTAAAATTCATAAGCCTTTAGAAAAATTTTATGATTTTTATTCATTTAAATTACTACCATTTATGGGTAAAATTATTGCTAAAGATGAAGAAAGTTATCGTTATTTAGCTGAATCAATTCGTATGCATCCAAATCAAGAGGAATTAAAGCTAATGATGTTAGACAATGGATTTGCTAAAGTTAACTATCATAATCTGACTTTTGGGGTTACTGCGCTACATAAAGGCTATAAAGCATAAACCCGCCACACAACCAATTCATTACTTAAATTAAAGTTGGAAACCTTAGTTGTTAATTGAATAATCAATTGTTTTGACCATTCCATTACTTTCCATCGTCATCACAGGATACGGCTGCCAATAAGCTCTATATGTAGCAAATACCAATTGTGGATACCAAGCCTGTCCAATACTTCCATTATATCTAGCTAATGCTTTAGCTAAGTTACCATGCTCTTTTTGAATATAATAACGTAGAATCGAACAACCAAAGCGAACATTTGTTTTAGGATCAAATAAACTCTGATTTTGAAGACCCAATTGGGCTTGCCAAAATGGCATTACTTGCATTAAACCTTCAGCTCCAGAATTTGAAATTGCATATTTTTTAAATTTACTTTCAACGGTTATAATACTTAATATGAGTTGCGGATCAAGACCTGCTCTTGTTGCTTCATACTGAATAATCGTTAGGTATTCTTTTCGAAAAAACTCATCTGGAACAATTTTTTTTAATCGACTTGACATATCATTTAACCACGCTTTAGCTTTTTCTTCATCAGAAAATACTAAATGTGGTTGCACTGAATTTAAAATATTATTATGCATACTAAGCGCAATATCTGGAGCTAAAATTTCCTTCTCCTGAGTTGCTGCCCATATAGTATTACTGAATAAAATAAATAATAAACCTATCCGAATATATTTATTTTTTTTCATTGGAAATTTGATTTTTTACTAGTTCGCTAATTTGATTTATATCAATTAATTGAGTCTCACCAGTTTTACGATTGTAAAATTCCACTTTATTTTCTGCTAAGGATTTTTCGCCAACAACAATTCGATATGGAATACCTAATAATTCACTATCTGCTAACAAAGATCCAATTCTTTCATTTCGATCATCTAAAAGCACATCAATATTATCAGCAAGTAATGTTGAATATAGTCTTTCAATACTATTTTTTACTAGTTCACTTTTAGCTAAATTAACTGGAATTAAAACCACTTCAAATGGTGCCATTGCTACTGGAAAAACTATACCTTTTTCATCGTTATTTTGCTCAATTGATGCACCAATAATTCGCGTAACCCCAATCCCATAACAACCCATTTCCATAAATTGCGACTTACCATTTTGATCTAAATAAGACAAATTCATGGGAATAGAATACTTAGTGCGTAATTGAAATACATGTCCCACTTCAATTCCACGACATAATTTAATCTGACTATTGCCATCTGGAGTATAATCCCCTTCAACAACATTACGTAAATCCATAACTAAATCTGGTTCTTTACAATCTTTTCCAAAATTTACGCCAGTTAAATGATAGCCATCTTGATTTGCTCCACAAATAAAATCAGACATCAAATTAACATCGCGATCAGCAATAATTACACCATTAAATCCGACAGGTCCAATAAATCCAGGACTACAATTAAATGATGCCTGAATATCTTCAAGTTTACTAAAACTAAGAGGTTGTTTTAATTCTTTTAATTTACCAGCTTTAATTTCATTTAATTCATGATCACCACGAATCAATAGTAAAACAGGACTGCCATCAACACTTTCAAAAACTAATGATTTAACTGTATGCTTTAAATCAATATTTAACATTTGCGCAACTTCAAAACAAGTCTTTTCATTGGGAGTTGCAACTTTAGTAAGAGACATTTTTGCTATATCACGTGAAACCTTTTCTGGTTTACTTTCAGCAAGTTCAATATTAGCAGCGTAACTTGATTCATCACTATATGCAATAATATCTTCACCACTATCAGCCAAAACTTGAAACTCATGGGAACCTGTTCCACCAATTGAACCTGTATCTGCTGCAACCGGGCGAAATTTCAAACCTAAACGGGTAAAAATTTTACAGTATGCTCCATACATATCATCGTAGGTTTTAGCTAATGATTCATAACTATCATGAAATGAATAAGCATCTTTCATAATAAATTCACGCGAACGCATGACTCCAAAACGCGGTCTTACTTCATCACGAAATTTAGTTTGAATCTGAAAAACTGATAATGGTAATTGCTTATAGCTTTTAATATCACGTCTAACAGCATCAACAACAACTTCTTCATGAGTGGGTCCATAACAAAAATCACGTTCATGACGATCTTTAATTCTTAATAATTCTTTACCATAAAATTCCCACCTACCTGATTCTTGCCATAGTTCAGAAGGTTGAACCGATGGCATAAGCATCTCCAAAGCACCAATTCGATTCATTTCCTCTCGAACTACTTTTTCAACCTTACGTAAAATTTTTAAACCTAATGGCATCCAGGTATAAACACCACTTGATAAACGCTTGATAAACCCAGCACGCAACATTAATTTATGGCTAATTAACTCCGCATCAGCTGGGGCTTCTTTACTGGTATAGATATAAGATTGCGAACT
>CALFYC010000139.1 GCA_937952895.1 uncultured Neisseriaceae bacterium | reverse complement strand
CCATATAAGATTTTTGATATGATTAATGTTGCTCAAAGTATTAAAACTAAATATAATCGGCCTATGGTGAATCCAACGGTTGTAGAATATCAATGGAATTTAAGTGGTGGTTGGAATACCGATGATGTTTTAATTGAAGATAATCTAGCTTTACATTTCTACAATTTAATGGATTTAGCTCAAATTTTGGAACAAAATGCCTTTAGTGCAACTGGCACTTATGGAACAATTTTACTTACCCCTGATGCCCTAGGTTTTATTGGAAATACTTCTCGTCAAGATGTGGTGGAAGGACTTGATATTCCAGTTAAAAATGCACTTAATCGTGCAGAATGTATGAAAACTGAATCAGTTACTTTTAGTAATTATCCAGCATGTGTTTATGGTGGCACATCAACTCCAATTACCTTAACTGGAAATTCAACTGATTTATTAAATTATTTAAGAGCACATATTGATAACTGGACTGCTGGAGATGCTTATACCAAATGTATGATGGCGTCACTTTTTGAAGTATGCAAAACCGCAAGTAGTTCTTCATCTATTCCAGCATTTAATGACAACTTCAATGATTGGATTCAAGCTCAAAACTGGATAATTGAAAAATTTGGACCTGATGTGATGTATGGATGGCACGAAAATATTTCAGCAATTCCACAAGGTGGGGCTTGGCTTCATGCATCAACTCCAGATGTAAATGGATTTGTTTCATCTGTAATGTCGGATTTGACAAGATTTCATGTATTTGATGGAGCTTATAGACCAAACTTTCTATATATTGATCGTTATGGTGCTGATGATTATGGGGCTAATTATCCTGTATTAACTACAAATCAATATATTGTGTATAATGATAAAAATTGGACAGCCTTAATTGCAGCAGCTAAAGCCTTAAGTGAAGGTGTTGGACAATTAAGAGGTGTTTCACATATTCCTGTGATGTTATGGCAAATTCCTGCAGCACATATCCCGGTGCAAGGAGAAACAGATCCTACACCATTGGAAGAAGGTTCTGCACCAGATTATTTCTTTGGTGATAGTAATTTAAGTAATGATTTATCGAATATGTCATCTTGGGCAAATCCTACAATATCACCTTTAATGACCGCATCTGGTTATGGTGAATGTCAAAATAAAACCCTTACTGAATGCTTAGCAATTGGTGGCTTTAATTGGTCTCATTCCGATAAAAGCCAATTACAGGCTGCAGCAGATGCACATATCTTTGCAATCCTATGGGGGGCTGGAGGTTATGCAACTTCAATTTGGCCTAGTTCAACTTGCACTTTTGATGATCATGGCTGGATGG
>CALFYC010000138.1 GCA_937952895.1 uncultured Neisseriaceae bacterium | reverse complement strand
AGGACATCGCCCTTTCACGGCGGTAACAGGGGTTCGAATCCCCTTAGGGACGCCATAATTAGTGGGTTGTTAGCTCAGTGGTAGAGCAGCTGGCTTTTAACCAGTTGGTCGCAGGTTCAAGTCCCGCACAGCCCACCACATCTACTTTAACTATAGGTAGTAATATGAAAAAGTACTTAATTTTTGGCTTACTTTTAACTGTAACTTCAATATTTGCGGTTAGCCAAAGTGATCTACTTAATGCACAAAATACCTATCAGACAATCAAAAAAAATTACGATAAAGCTCAAACAAAATATTCTGATGCACAAAAATCTCAACAAAATGCTAAAGAGAATTTAGAACAAGCAAAATTAGATTTAAAACAAGCCGAATCAGAAACCGCAAAAAGTAAAGCAAACCTTGCCGTTGAAAAGCAAAAGCTGGATCGTGCAACTACTAATTTATATAACATTTGGAATAAATTATATCCAGGTCAAATGCAACCAAACTCAAACAGTACGGCAACAGTTAATAAAGCCAAAAAATCTTAATATTCATATACGACATCGATTATTTCAATTAAATCTTCACTTCCATGAGGTAGTTTAACTTTAAAGCTATCACCAATAGTTTTACGTAACAAAGATGAAGCTAAGGGAGAAGTCCAACTAATAAAATTTTTCTTGGGGTCAATTTCATCTTGACCAACAATTGTAACTACTTGCTCAATTCTATCATTGCGTAAAACTGTCACTTGAGCTCCAAAAAAAATCTTTTCGTTACCGTCATGAATTTTGGGATCAACAACTTCAGCATTTTCAATTTTTTGGGTAAGCATGCGAATTCTCTTATCTAATTCACGTAAGCGGCGCTTACCATAGATATAATCCGCATTTTCTGAACGGTCACCATTACTTGCAGCCCAATTGATTGTATTAACTAAAACTGGACGCTCTTTGGTAACCAGATCATGTAACTCGTCACATAATCTCTTATAACCTAAAACTGTAATGTAATTTTTTTGATTCATAATAACACCATGATATAATCTAGCATCAATCAGTTAAATATTATAACAAAATTTTTGGTTAATTTAAATGACAAAATCAATTTACGAATGTAATCAATGTGGAGAAAAGCATCCCAAATGGCATGGCAAATGTAATAGTTGTGGTGCTTGGGGCAGTTTAGTTGAAACTTTAGTTGAAGAAACTAATAATAAAAATTCACGCTATAAAGCATTAGCTCAAACTTCAAACGTGGTTAATTTATCTGAAGTTCAGGCTCAAAATGTACAAAGAAAAAGCACGGGAATTGGCGAACTAGACCGTGTATTAGGTGGTGGTCTAGCCATAGGTTCTGTAATTTTATTAGGTGGAGATCCAGGAATTGGCAAATCTACCCTACTTCTTCAGACTTTAAGTAAATTATCTGATTCTGGTAAAGTATTATACATAACCGGTGAAGAATCGATTCAACAAGTTGCATTACGCGCATCACGCTTAGAAGTTGAAGCAAATAACAATTTACGCTTGATGGCTGAAATTGGCTTAAGCCAAATTATTAATGCTATAGATAAAGAAAGACCTGAATTTGTTGTTATTGATTCAATACAAACAATGTATACTGATTTATTACAATCAGCACCAGGTTCCGTTGCTCAGGTTCGTGAATGTGCAAGTATTCTAACTAGAATCGCCAAACAACGCCAAATCAGTATTATTATGGTAGGTCATGTAACTAAAGAAGGTAGTATTGCAGGACCACGTGTATTAGAACATATTGTAGATAGTGTGCTCTATTTTGAAGGCGAGCAACATTCAAACTTCAGAATGGTTCGAAGTGTAAAAAATCGTTTTGGCGCAGTTAATGAACTTGGCGTCTTTGTGATGACTGATAAAGGCTTAAAAGAAGTAAATAATCCATCAGCGCTTTTTTTATCATCGCATAAGGCAGAAACTCCAGGAAGTTGTATATTAATCACTCAAGAAGGCACACGGCCAATTTTAGTTGAAATACAAGCCTTGGTTGACACTTCATATATAACCCCACCTAAACGATTAGCAGTTGGCATGGATGGCTCACGTCTGGCCATGTTAATTGCAATTATGCAACGTCATTTAGGCCAAAGACTATTTGATCAAGATATCTTTTTAAATGTGGTTGGTGGAGTAAAAATTGCTGAACCTGCAGTAGATTTAGCAGTATCTTTGGCAATTATTTCTTCATTTAAAAATAAACCATTACCAAATAAATTGGCCGTATTTGGCGAAATTGGCTTAGCTGGGGAAATTCGGACGGTTCAAAAAGGACAAGATCGAATAAAAGAAGCGGTTAAACTTGGCTTTGAACAAATTATTATTCCTAAAGCTAATTTACCCAAAGAAAAATTTAATAATATTGAAATCATCCCGGTTAGTGATATTAATCAAGTAGTTAATTATTGTTTTCGTTAAAGGATTACTGTGCAAATAAAATCAATCAAAATTGCTAAATTTGCAATTCCATTAATTAGACCGTTTATTACTGCAGTACGTAAAACATACAATGTTGAAGATATAGTAGTTATGATTGAAACCACCGATGGTAAGATTGGTTATGGTTCAGCTGCAGCAACTCCGGCAATTACTGGTGAAACTTCCGAATCAATTATTGCAATTAGTAATAATATAATTGCACCCAAATTAATTGGGCATAATTTAAAGAATTTTAATGAATTATTAAACCTGGTTCAAAATTCCTGTCAAAATAATAATTCAGCTAAAGCTGCAATTGATATTGCTCTACATGACCTGTTTGCACAAAAATGTAATCTGCCACTTTATGAATTATTAGGTGGTGGGAATAACACTATAAAAACCAGCATCACCATCAGTGCTAAAGATATTGAATCTATGCAAGAAGATATTAAGGATTTGTTGTCACAAGGTTTTGATATTTTTAAAATTAAATTGGGGCTTGACCCAGATAATGATCTAGATAGAATTATTGCAATTAGTAATATTCTCTCTAATAAAGCAACTTTTGCAATTGATGCAAACCAGGGTTGGAATTGTAAATTAGCCCTTCAATTAATTAAAACCATTAATTCTAAAAATATTCCCGTTGCATTTATTGAGCAACCAGTTAAAAAAGATGATTTAATTAGCTTAAAGAAAATTAAAGATACAACCTCCACTATTATTGTTGCAGATGAAGCATGTTTTACCCCTAATGATGCACTTAAAATTGTAAAACAAGAAATTGCTGATGCAATAAATATTAAATTTATGAAGTGTGGTGGCATTCAAAATGCAAAGTCCATTTATCAAATTGCTAAAACCGCTAATTTAGATATTATGCTAGGCTGTATGTTAGAGTCTCCAATAGGGGTTAATGCTATTGCAAGTTTTGCAATAAGCCGTAGTAACATTTTATTAGCTGATTTAGATCCTATTGCATTAATTAAGTCAAACCCTGTAATTGGTGGAGCAACAATTAAACAAAACCAAATTACCCTATCTGATAAACCAGGGCTTGGTATAGAAGGTTTTAACCAAAATTTAGATATCGTAGCAAATATTAGTTAAATATCTTTTAAACTAACGATTTGTCTTCCATTAGAATCAAAATTCATTAATGATAACCATTTTTCTAAACGAGTTTTTATCGATGGCCATTCATGATCTAAAATTGAAAACCAAGCAGTATCACGATTATAACCTTTTATTACAGAATGTTGTCTAAAAATGCCTTCAAAACTAAATCCAAGTCGTATTGCTGCATTTCTAGAACCCATATTTAAAGCATTACACTTCCATTCATAACGTCGATAACCTAAATTAAATATTTCACGCGCCATAAGATACATAGCCTCAGTCCCAGCAGGTGTGTTTTGTAAAGCCTTAGAATATAATATTGAACCTACCTCAATTACACCATTAGCCAGATCATAACTCCAGTACCCGGCAATTCCTTGTGATTTCTTAGTTTTATGATCAATAATAGCATAGAATACCTTGTTTAAAATGTTTCCACTTAACCAAGATATAAATAAAGCATAATCATCGAAAGGTCCAAATGGCACATAAGTGTAGATATCATTATCACTTGACTTAAAAGCACTAAATAAATCTAGCCCATGTTCTTCAATATTTAATGGCTGTAACACACAGAAATTTCCAATTAACTCTTTTATACCAGGTAATATTCTAGGCGTCCATTCTGGCACAGGATTACCAATTTCCTGATTAAACTGATTGAACATAAATTTAACTCTTTATTAATTAAGCTTATTCTTTTTTATAAATTTTAGTCGCAGCAAATAAAACTAGGCCAGACACTATAATGATGAAAATAAAAACTGCAATAAAACTATTTTTTGATGCATTTAGATAACTAAGTTTTACATCATCTTTAAAAAATCCATGAAAAATTAAAGTTGAAAGTGTAACCATTATCCCTGCTGTTGCATTAAATATTGAAACCAAAGTTCCAGCTGATAAACCAGCATTTTGTTCTCCAACTCCTTTTACTCCGGCTAAAAATGCCGCCACATTATTGTTAGCTAAATTCATACCAGTAAAGATACATGCAAAAATTATAAACACTATTGATCCACTAATTACAAATAATAAATAAAAGATTGCCGCAATAAATCCATAGCCAATACCAATTGTAACAGTTTTATCTAACCCAATTTTTTTAACCATTTTACCTACAATTGGTGCAAACACTACAACACCTATTGCAAACCATAATAAAATCAACCCTGAATGCGCTGGAGATAATAACAATCCATTTTGGAGAAATAATGGTGAAAAAAACATGCCACAAGATACCATTAAACCTGCCATAAATCCTGAAAAGGCGCCTAATAAGAAATATCGCCTAGTAAAAAAATGTAAATTTAAAATTGGAAATTCTATTTTATTTTCTACCCATAATAAAATGGGTAATGCAACAATAAAGACCAAAAGACTGATGATACTAATAAAATCTATTTTTCCAATTTGCGGAATACGCACTAAGCCATAAATTAATCCAACTAGGCATAAAATTAATAAAATATTTCCATACCAATCAATTTTACCTTTAACTTCAGCTTTAAATTCATCAATAAACGGAGCACAAAGTAAAAAAGCTAGAATTAAAAAAGGAATATTAATAAAAAATGCCCATCGCCAATCCCAATACGTAATAATTACTCCACCAATATATGGTCCAAGAACTAAACCAAGACCTGTCACTGATGCATAAAAACTCATAGCATAATGGGTTTTATCTAAGAAAATTTTCTGAATCAAACTTCGAGCAAGCACAATACACGTTGCAACACCAATACTTTGAATAATTCGACAAATAAGTAGAAAATCAAATGACAAAGAAAGTCCAGCACCTAAAGAGCCTATTATTAGAAGTAACACTCCAAAATAAAATACTTTACGGGCACCTAGCATATCACCTAATCGACCGGATAGCATTGTAGCAACTGCCATGACAATGCTATAGACATTAGTTAACCATTGTAATTTTAAAATTGATATGTGAAAGACATTTTGTAAACTAGGTAGAGCATTATTTACAATCATATATTCTAAAAATGCTACAAATGCAATTGCAGTAATGCCAAATAATGCAAAATATTTTTTATCCATAACAATTACTTTCCATAGATTTTAAATGATTTAGAATCTAATATTGAAGTTAATTTACTTAAGAATGCTATGAAATATTAAATAGCTAAAATTACTTCTTTAACTAATAATGAGAATTTACTTGCTGTTTCTTTTGCAGATTTTACAACTTCAGTATGCGAATGTTTCTCTTGACTAATACCAGTTGCCATATTAGTAATACATGAAATTCCTAAAACCCTAATTCCAAAATAATTAGCAATTATAACTTCGTGAATAGTCGACATCCCAACCGCATCAGCACCTAAGACTTGGAAAGCTTTAATTTCTGCTTTAGTCTCATATGTAGGACCAGAAACAGCAATATAAACTCCCTCTTGAAGAGCAAAGGACAATTTTTTAGCAATATTATGCGCTACATTAATTAATTGTTGGGAATATGGTTCCGTTTGATCAAGGAAGCGTTGACCTAATTTAGAATTATTCTTACCAATTAAGGGATTATATCCAGTAAAATTAATGTGATCACTAATTAACATCAAATCCCCCACATTAAAGTTTGGATTACATCCACCTGCAGCATTACTTACGATTAAGTATTCGATACCTAATAGATGAAACACTGCAACTGGAAAAGTTACTTCTTGAATTGAATATCCTTCATATAGATGAAAACGACCTTCTAAAACAAGCGCTGTTTTTCCATCAGCTAATTCAACTAAAGATAATATTCCTCGATGACCTTCAACATGACTTATTGGAAAAAGTGGAATCTCAAAATAGTTAATACTTTTTATAATCTTAGTAATATTTATAAATTCACCTAAACCAGAACCCAAAATTACACCAATTTTGGGTAAATTATCCCCAAAAAACTTTTTTAAGTAATTAGCTGTAATTTGCGCTTCATCAAATAATATATTATTGTACATGTAATTAACTTTCTTGTTTATAACGTAAAATTCTCACCTAAGTAAACTTCTTTTACTTTAGGATCATTAACTAAATCATCAGGCACTCCACTAGCTAGGACATTTCCTTCACTGATAATATATCCACGATCACAAATCCTTAATGTTTCTCGAACATTATGATCGGTAATAATAACCCCAATTCCAATATCTTTTAAAAAGGTAATTACTTTTTGAATATCGCTAACAGCAATTGGATCAACCCCAGCAAAAGGTTCATCCAAAAGAATAAATCTAGGATAATTAGCTAAAGCCCTGGCAATTTCACACCTGCGTCTTTCACCTCCGGATAAAGCCATAGCATTAACATCTCGCAAATGTTCAATATTAAGTTCAAATAATAACCGATCTAATTCTTTTTTCATTTCTTTATTGGTCATTTTTTTTAGTTGCAAAATTGATAGAATATTTTCTTCAACTGTCATTTGCCTAAAGATTGAAGCCTCTTGTGGTAAATAACCAAGTCCCATTTGCGCCCGCTTATGAATCGGCAAACTTTTAATATTTACCCCATCTAAAACAATATCTCCACCATCACTAGCTAAAAGCCCAGCAACCATATAAAAACTGGTAGTTTTACCAGCTCCATTAGGACCCAATAGACCAATTACCTCGCTACTTGATACATGAAAAGATACATCTTTCACAACCACACGATTTTTAAATTGCTTTTTTAAATGTTTAACTTCCAATAAGCTAACTTGATTATTATTTGACTGAACCGACGCTTTCATTTTGATCCAATATTACAGTTATTCTACCACTAGTAGCTTTTTTACTCACCCCATTTGATATTGTAGATGAAGCACTATAGACCTGAGTTTTACTATTATAAGTAACTTTATCACCAATAACAATACTTTGCCCTTTTTTAATTCTAGCTCTGCCACTTAGAACACCTAAACCCGATTTGGTATCATAAGTGAATTCATTACCCTGCCCTTCAATTTTCCCCCCATCATCAGTTAATTGTGAAAAAGTAACTGGTTTACCAATTAAGGTTAACACTTTTTCGCCAGATGGATCCTGACTGGCGGTTGCTTTATCCGCATGCACAATTAATGAACCACGCGTAATTACTACTCTGCCTTCAAATATAGAAGTCATTTGCTTTTGATCAACGGTTCCGTGATCTGCTTCAATTTGAATTGGTTTAGTCTCATCTCCCTTTTGTGCATATGAAGCTACTGCAATGGTTGACACGATACACATGAAACTAATTTTTATAAATCTTATCTTCACGCTTTTATTTTACCTATTATAAAAATATACCACTTTTACCTTTGAATTTAAAGTTAAGAGCTGCCTTTCACTATCATAACTAAACCCAGTTGACGATAGAGTGTTTTGCTCTTGAATTGCTTTAATTGGTTTATCACTATCAAAATAATGCTTATTCATATCCAAGTTAATTTGGTCACCATAAATTGTAATATTTTTTCCCATCCCAAGACCAAAAATCGTAATTACTACATTTTTTCCCAAAAAACCTAATAGATTATTGTAGTTTACCCATCCATCATCACTTTTAACTGAATATTTAACTTGATCTGATTTATCTTCATAGACAGATAATTCTAATTCTTGCATAAAAACCCGCACATCATCAGGGAATTCCCAAGCATTATTACTAGTTAATTTATAAACTAATTTACCACTTTTATTATAGACTCGCCCATCAACTCCTTGAGCATTATATTCAGGACGGTTTTTAGGTAACTCAATTTTACTAAAATTAATTTTAGTTAAAATATCTAATAATACACAAAGTGATGAAATAATTACTATTGCAAAAAATTGAAATGCTCTAGATGAATAAAACTTGTTCATAGATATTTATTCAAAATATTTCTTTAATAATTCATCATATTTATTTTGAGCGTGTAAGATTAAATCAACCACTTCACGTAAAACACCTTCACCACCTTTTTTTTCAGCAATATAATGAACACGTTCTTTTACTATTGGCATTGCATTTTTAGGGGCAACTGTAAGCCCAACAATACTCATAACACCCAAATCAACTAAATCATCGCCAATATAAGCCACATTGTCTAATTCAATATTTAAACGGTTAACTATCTCGAATAGCTTTTCTTTCTTATTATCAATTCCGGTATATACTTCGTCTACCCCCAGATCTCTAAATCTGGCTTCTGAACATTTTGACTTACGTCCAGAAATAATCACTATTTGCAAATCGCATTTGTGTGCTATCGAAATTCCCATACCATCATAGATCGAAAATTTACCAAATGGCTCTTTGAAATCACCTTCAATAAAGATAGAACCATCAGTAAGTACGCCATCAACATCAGTTGCAATTAGTTTAATTTTACTTGCTTTATTATTTAAACACTCATTCATACTTTATCTAACTAAATAATTATATTAATTTTGCTCGGAATAAATCATGCAGATTAAAACCACCCAAAAGATGATGATTTTCATCAACAACCAAAAATCCGGTAATTTTAAATTGCTCTATCATCTCAATAGCATCAACCGCTAAACTATCTTTCATAACAACTTTCGGCTCTTTAGTCATAATATCTGATGCTTTTGTTGCTATTACATCAACATTGTGATCTAAAACACGCCTTAAATCACCATCGGTAACTACTCCAAGTAATTTACCATTTTTATCAATAACCCCAGTAAAACCAAGCCTTTTTTTAGTAATTTCAAACACCACATCTTTAAGTGGAGTATCTAAAAAAACAGATGGCAAATCATCACCGGAATGCATTAAATCACTCACAGTGGTTAATAATCTTCGCCCAAGAGCCCCACCAGGATGAGATAGCGCAAAATCTTCTTTTTTAAATCCACGAAGACTAAGAAGACATACAGCAATAGCATCCCCCAAAACTAAACATGCAGTAGTGCTAGTTGTTGGAGCTAGGCCTAAGGGGCACGCCTCTTTATCGATGCCAACATTTAATTTATAGTTAGCAATTTTAGCTAAACTAGAATCTAATTTACCCGTCATTGCAATTAAAGGCACTTTCTTATGTTTAAGAACTGGAATAATTGACATTAATTCATCTGATTCACCAGAATAGGATATAGCAATTACAATATCATTACCTTCAATCATACCCAAATCACCGTGTAACGCTTCTGCTGGATGCACAAAAAATGCAGGAGTTCCGGTTGATGCTAAAGTTGCAGAGATTTTATTTGCGATATGTCCGGATTTACCAATCCCAGTTACTATAACTTTACCAGCACAGTCTAAAATTGCCTTAACTGAAGCTAAGAAGTCATCGTTTAAATTTGTGCCAAGTTTCTTTATCCCATCAATTTCATCAGAAAAAACTTGATTGGCAATTTCTAAAACCTTCTTTTTATCTAATTCCATCCTAGGCTTAGCCCTCTAAGCCCGCAGCCATTATATTATATCCGGCATCAACATATAACACTTCACCAGTAATCCCACTAGCTAAATTTGAAAATAAAAAGGCCGATGCATTACCCACTTCTTCACTTGTTACATTTCGTTTAAGTGGCGAATTATTTGATACATGATCTAAAATTTTACTAAACCCGCTAATTCCACTTGCAGCCAGAGTTTTAATTGGGCCTGCAGATACCGCATTTACCCGGATACCATCAGCACCTAAATTCGCAGCCATATAGCGTGTGGTTGCCTCTAAGGCAGCTTTAGCAACACCTGCCATATTATAATTTGGCACAACTTTTTCGCCACCTAAATAAGTTAAGGTAATTAATGATCCTTTTGATTCCTTTAATAACGGTCTTAAAGATTTTGCCAATGCAGTGAAACTATATGCCGTAATATCATTCGAAATCTTAAAAACATCGCGACTTACATTATCAACAAAGTCACCAGTTAAACCCTCTTTGGGAGAATAAGCTATGGAATGTAATACACCATCTAATGCACCCCAACTACTTTTCAGAGTTACAAATAAATCTTCAATTTGTTTATCATCCGTAACATCACATGGAATAAATAATTTTCCATTAAAGTCCTGGCCAAGCTTTTCCACACGATCTTTAAAACGTTCTGTTTGATAAGTAAAAGCTAATTCCGCACCTTGATTATGACAAGCTTTTGCTACACCATATGCAATAGAACGATCTGATAATAACCCTGTTATCAAGATCTTTTTACCAGTTAAAATTCCCACGCGAATCTCCCCAGAAAATTTAATTAACAAGATGGATTATAACATAATTATTTATTCTACTTTGCCTTGTTGGTTTAGTGTAAAATCTCCTCTTGATAAAGACTGTATTAAAGGTAATCAGCCATGCAATTAAATATGTCTAATAGTGATCAAGAACAAGCGTTAGAAATTGCTAAAATAGTTCACCATAAATTACAACAAATTATTGATGATCAAGGATCAGCCACTCTAGCCGTGTCTGGTGGCAAAAGCCCGATTAAAATTTTTGAACATTTAAGTAATACCAAGCTTGATTGGGGAAAAGTAAATGTCGTATTGGTTGATGAAAGAATTATTCAACCATCTCACGAAGATAGTAACGAACACTTAGTTAAAACGCACTTACTTAAAAATAATGCTACTAAAGCTCAATTTTATGGTTTATATCAGGATAATGTATCTTTAAATAATCTGGCTAAACTTAATTATAAAATTGATATTGCAATTTTAGGAATGGGCGAAGATGGACATACGGCATCTATTTTTCCTGATTGTCCTGAACTTAAACAAGCACTTGATTTAGGGAATACACAACAATATATGTTAACTAATCCTTTAACCGCTAAATATCAACGAATTACTCTAACTTTATCAGCAATTTTAAAAATTCCACACTTAATTTTAAGTATCAGTGGCAATATAAAATTTAATATTATAAAAGAAGCATATAAAAACCACGAATCCGAATATCCTATTGGTTATGTTTTACGTAATCGTAATGACACACAAATATACTGGTTTGAATGAAAGGCCAATCACCCATGCAACAAAATTTCAATCCTCGATTAATTGCCGATATTGGAGGAACTAATGCGCGCTTTGGTATTGAAGTAGCGCCATTTGAATATACTGAAATAAAAAAATTATCCTGTGCTGACTATCCAACCTTATCTAATGCAATCCTTTCTTATTTAGAGATGGTTAATTTAACTGGAAAAATTCATCATGCATCTTTAGCTATCCCATCGCCAATTGCTGGTAATGATGATATGTTTATGGTAAATAGCCCCTGGAATGGACAATCCATGTCCAAAGTGTCTGGTGAAGTTGGTATGAAAAAAGTGATTTTTTTAAATGATTTTCATGCATTAGCCTTATCAATTCCTAATATTAAGCAGTCTCATTTAGTAAAAATTGGTGGGCATGATCAACTTAATTTATCTAAAACAATCTCAATCATTGGTCCTGGAACTGGACTAGGAGCTGCAACACTAATAAAACATCCAACTGGTAGATTTTTTTCAGTTCCTGCAGAATACGGACGCTCAAGCTTTGCACCAGCCAATGAAGAAGAAATTGAATTATGGAAATTTGTTAATCGCCGCTATTCTCATGTTTCTACTGAACGTTTCATTTCAGGCCCTGGCTTACAATTAATTTATGAAGCATTATGCAGTATTCGTGGAATTGTGTTTAATTCAATTCCCACCCCAGCAGAAATCGTTACTCGCGGGCTTACTAATCAAGAATGGATGTTCACTTTAACAATTGATATATTCTGTAGAATGCTTGGAACAGCTGCTTCAAATTTAGTTGTTACCACTTGCTCGTTTGGTGGCGCAATAATTGGTGGTGGGATTATCCCTCAAATGATTGAATTTTTTGTCAAATCTGGATTTAGAGGTAGATTTGAAGCGAAGGGCCGTTTCCACGAGTATTTAGCTCAAATTCCAGTTTATGTTATAATGGAAAAATTTCCAGCGTTTTTAGGTGCAAGTTATGCCTTAGAAACATTTTTACAAGATGGCTATATCCCATAAAATAGAGGTACTCATTATGACTCAAGCATTAGTTGATGCAGCAATAGCACGTAAAACACTCACCGGTAGCAATTTTGAAATGACTTATGGTGGGGTTTTAAGCTTTATGCGTAGAAACTATACCAAAAACTTAGAATCTGTAGATGTTGCTATTAGTGGTATCCCATTTGACCTCGCAGTAACTTATCGAAGTGGCGCACGTTTAGGACCACGCGCAATTCGTGCAGCCTCAGTTCAACTTGCAGAATTACTCCCATTTCCATGGGGATTTAATCCATTTGAGATTCTATCTGTTGTTGATATTGGTGATTGCTTTTTAGATTCACATAATCCATTAACGATTAAAGATAGCATTATTGAGCACATTGATAATATTTTAAATCATAATGTGTTTCCACTCACTTTTGGTGGCGATCATTATATTACCTATCCCATCTTATGCGCAATGGCAAAACATCATGGTAAAGCATTGTCTATAATCCATTTTGATGCCCACTGCGACACTTGGATTGATGATTGTGAAGATTCGCTCAATCATGGGACCATGTTCTATAAAGCAATTAAAAATGGCATTATTGACCCTAAACGTTCTGTGCAAATCGGGATTCGCACCTGGAATGAAGATTTTATGGGCATGAATATTATAGATTCTATGTGGGTTCATGATAATGGCTGGCAAAAAACCTTAGATAAAATTAACAGTATTGTAGGTGACAATAAAACCTATTTAACTTTTGATATTGATTGTTTAGATCCAGCATTTGCACCTGGTACTGGCACACCAGTTCCAGGAGGATTATCCACGGCTCAAATCTTACCAATTTTAAGAAATTTGCACAATGTAAACCTAATTGGCGCTGATGTTGTCGAAGTTTCACCAAGTTATGATCATGCTGAACTTACATCTCTTGCTGCAGCACACATTGCTTGTGACATCATTACTCTTTATGCAGATAAAAAGCGTAAAAGCATATAATTGATTTAAGTGGAAATATTGAAAACATGAAAAATAATAACTGGAGCCCTAGAAAAAGTCGTGAATTTTATAATATTCAAACTTGGGGGAATGGGTATTTTGATATTAACAATGCAGGTCAAATCAACGTGCGTAAAAATAAATACTCAGTTGATAAGCCAGTTACTTTAATTGATATTATTAATTTAGCCAAAGAGCAATACTCAGTTCAAACACCATTAATACTTCGCTTTAACGATATCATAAAGGGACGTGCAAATCGGATTATTAAAGCGTTTATGGATAAAAAGAAAGCTCTTGAATATTCTGGTAGTTATACCTTAATTTATCCAATTAAAGTTAATCAAAACAAAACTGTAATTGATAGTTTTTTATCGCTTAATAATTCGGTGCGTGGTCTTGAAGCTGGTAGTAAAGCCGAATTAATTGGTGTATTATCCTCAATCAAGGATACTAAAACTCCAATTATTTGTAATGGTTATAAAGATCGAAGCTATATCAAGCTTGCATTAATTGCAAAAAAAAGTGGCTATAATATCACTATCGTTATTGAAAAAATGCTAGAAGCTAAATATGTGATTGAAGAATCTAAAATCCTCGAAGTAGAGCCATTACTTGGAGTTAGATTTAGACTAGCTCTAACTTTAGCTGGGAAATGGGCTCATTCTGGAGGCGAAAAATCTAAATTTGGCTTAAATACCACACAAGTATTAGAACTAATTCAACGTTTAAAAGATAATAAATTATTACATTGTCTAAATTTATTACATTGTCATCAGGGTTCACAAATTGCCAACATTAAGGATATTGGGCATTATATTAATGAACTGACCATGACTTATGTTGGACTATGCAAAATTGGCGTCCCGCTGAAAACCATTGATATTGGCGGTGGGCTCGCCGTTGATTATGAAGGCAGCCGTTCCCGTAGTTTTAATTCAACGAACTACAGTATTGGTGATTACGCTGAAACCATTTTAAGCAATATAAAAACTATCTGTACCGATAATAATGTCGCAATACCCAATGTATTTTCTGAATCAGGTCGTGCAGTAGTTGCGCACCACGCTGTATTTATAAGCAATATTGTTGAATTGGAACGAGTTGTTGGTGAGGAGGTTCCTGAAGTTAAGGTCAAAGATGAAGATTTATTAGAACTTGCTGGATTATATGACTCTTTTAATAAGATTCCAATTAATGAAATTTATTCATCTGCAGTAGTTGCGATGGATAGTTTACATAATCGTTTCACTGAGGGTAAACTTTCTTTAGCAAAACGCGCAATTGCTGAGCAATTATTCTCACACATCAAATTAAATATTTTTAAAAATTTAAATCAAAGTTATCGAAGTCATCGTGAGTTATATGATTTTTTGGATGAAGATTTAGCCAAGAAGATTATTGTAAATTTCTCTTTATTTCAATCAATGCCCGATGTTTGGGCAATTGATCAACGTTTACCCATAATGCCCATCACTCACTTAAACCAAGAGCCAACAATGCGTGCAATCATTGAAGATATTACATGTGATTCAGATGGTAAGATTAGCCGTTATACTGATTACCAGGGGGATGAACCATCTTTAAAATTACCACCATTTAATGAAAAAGATCCTTACTTATTAGCTGTATTTCTAATTGGTGCCTACCAAGAAATTATGGGCAATATGCATAATCTATTTGGCCCAGTTACCACGATTAATGTGAGTCTTAATGCTAAAGGCACTTTTATAATTGAGCGAATTCATGATAGTTTTAAAAATGCGGACTCATTAAATCATGTTGGATTTAATATTGATGAAATTTGTAAAGCATTTGATAAACGTATAAAACAGATTAAATTACCTCTAAAAACCCAAACTATGCTTTTAAGCCAAGTAAAAGAGATTATTGAATCACATACTTATCTATCTTAAGTATCTAGTTCATTGAATACTGAGCACATTGATAAATTTGGAATAGCTTATCTGAGATACTCGTATCTAATTTGTTCTAATACCATGGATAACTTAGTTGCTATTTCATTAAAATCTTTATCTAATTGGTAGATTGGTGGAGTAATATATAATGTATTACCTAATAGCCTTAAATATATTCCATGATTAATTCCAATTTGAAATATTTTTTGTAGAATATGCTTTTTAACATTCAAATCACAGGCTAAAATCGACCCAATTGCACGAGGATTTATAACAAATTCAAATACACTGGCAAAATAATTTACTAAATTCATTAATTTTGCCTCAATCTGAATTACATCATTTAAAATTTGACTTTCATCTAGTAGCTTCAAATAACTGATTGCAACTTTTGTAGCCAAAGTATTACAACTATGTGTGTGTGAATGCTCAAAAGTAATATTTTTTTGAGTAAAAAATTTCGTAATTTCCTGATTAATTAACGTTGCACTCATGGGAACACTTCCTGCAGTCAAATTTTTTGCAAAACAAATAAATTCTGGCTCATAATTTAAAATTGATTTTGTAACGGATAAATATCCTAAGCGACCAAGCCCTACCATTATTTCATCACTAATTACGTGAATAGAATATTTTTGGGCAAGCTTAATTAAGTGAACTAAGAAATCCTGACTAATAATTTTGAAACCTGATGCACCTTGCACTATAGGCTCAATGATTAATGCCGTCACTTCTTTTGCCACTTTAGCAAAAAAACTATCCATCTTAGAATAATCAAAATTACACTTAAACCATTTTTGATCTAATCTTGAAGACACATAAGGAATATCATTAATGAAATAGTTTTTAAGTAGTAAGGAAACATAATCATGTTTAAAATCTTCAAGCCCACATACTGATAATGCAAGTCCTGTTTCTCCATGATAAGCACCTTTTAATGCAATAAATTTATGGCGATTAGGCTCTTTAGTTAATATACGAACTTTATAACTTAACTTCATAGCAATTTCAATTGCTGAACTACCATCACTTGCATACATTACTTTGTTAATATCTTTGAATGGCTTAATCAATCGATAAGATAATTCTTCAATTAAATCATTATAAGTATCCGCATGAATATGATGATCAAAAATACTTAATTGTTGGGTAATACTTCTAAGCACAATATCATGTTTATGCCCCAATGGCTTACACCACCAACTAGAAATTGCATCATAAAGAACTTGACCTTTATCTGTAATTAAATATGGCCCATCAACGTTCTTGATTTTAATAGGATTTAGCACATTTGGCTTTGATGCTGGTAACCAAGTATATTTTAATGGCATAGCATTAACTCATGCCAAATTGGTTTTGGCTCAAACTTATTTTGATAATAATTAACTATCGCTAATAAAGGAATAGTTAATTTATCTTTTAAAAATTGAATATTTTCATCTAACCTTAACATAAGAGGATCAATACAATTGGCTATCCAGCCAATTATTGGAAGATTGCGTATAGTTAATGATTCAATGGTTAAAGATGTATGATTTAAACAACCCAATTTTATTCCAACCACTAAAATTATTGGATATCTAAGAGCCATCAAAATATCCAAATAAGATTCCAAGTCATTTAATGGCACCATTACTCCACCAATTCCTTCAATTAATAAATAATCACATTTAGCATTTATTAAGGTTTGGCTTATTTGTTGAGTAATTGAAGCTACATTTAAATCAAACTGATCTAAAATAGCTGCAATATTTGGTGAAACAGGCTCTTTTAGACAAACTGGATTAATCTCTGATAAAGCTAATTTATAATTACTTGTATCCATTAAAGCTTCTACATCTTCATTAATAAACCCATATCGCGTTCTTATATTCCCTGTTGCAATAGGCTTTAATCCTGAAGCTATAAAACCATTAGCAATCAGATATTCAATTATCCTACAACTAACATATGTTTTACCAACACCAGTATCAGTACCCACAATATGAAATACTTTAGACATATTAATAATCTTTCTTAATACACTTTATAATTAATGAGGAATAAGTTAAAGGTAGACCTTCAATCGTTTGATATTTCCAATATGCTCTTTCTAATTGAGTAATCAAATGTCTACCATTAAGGCCACTTGAATTCAAAGACTGCTTGATTAAAGTGCCATTTAACTTAAAATGTCTAACCAACTCTAGCATATTGACAAAATACAAAACCTGTTCCAAATTTTTATATTCTAGTAGCTGAAAACCACCTTGATTGAGTAATTGGTAATATTGAATGTTAGTTAATAAATCTAAACGTTTGGAGCTAATCGGTAAATTTGATTGTGCATTATGAAGTTGCCATAAACTTGGTTTCACTAAAACACTAAAGAGTAATATGCCACCAGGCTTTAATACCCGATAAATCTCATTAAACACCACTTCTTTATTTGTAATCCATTGAACCATTAAATTAGACATAATTAACTTAAAACTATCATTTGCAAAAGGCAAAAAAGATGCATTGCCATTAATTTTGTAATGATTTATTGACTGCTTAAGCATTGGATAACTAATATCATATAAAACAGTTTGTTGATTTAGATAGTCTAATTTTAATAATTCATTATTAATATGCAAGAGTGTTCCTGGACCACTTCCTAGATCTAAAATTAAGTCTTTCCTTGTAACTTCATTATCCAATAAAGAAAGCATTAGGTTTGCTGATTCTTTTTGAATAAAAGCATGCTTTATATAATTGGTTGCGGCTTTATCAAAATTAGGTTTCACTTTCTTTAAATTACTTAACATATCAATTCAGCTTTTAAAATTTTAAATAACTCCGTTGTATCTAATTTAAGATGGTTTGAATTACTTAACACATATCTTTTACCTAAAATATTTGGATTAGTACTTGGCACTAAATTATCTTCACTAGAATAAATTGAAAATACTTCAGAATCCAGCTCATTTAACATTTGACGCAGGTCTGAATTACTTAATAAATCTAATAAATTAATTAAATGCTCTTTTGTCACCTCACTACAATAATTAATAGATCTAAATAAAACTCTATCTGATTTAGGATAGCTTATCAAATTAATAAAGTAATTCATAAATCGATTAATTGATGAATCAATTAAACGACGTCTTAAATAATTCCAATCACTAAAATTAATTCCATGCCAATTTGCCGCTTGAATAAATTTAGCCGAACTATTGATTAAGCCAATTTTTTTAATTCGTTTTGGAAATGCATGAGCTAGATTAATAGCAAACATTCCGCCCAATGAATAACCTAAAACAATGTTATTTTTATCAACTAAATAATCTTCCAGAAAAACTGCACTTGCTTCAAAATTAATAAAATTATTATGACAATTAATATCAATAAACTTATAATTTTTGGATAACTCATAAAGCCATGGTGCTGCATATTGGTTTACTCCAAACCCTCCAATTACTATTATGTTGGGTTTTTGCATATTAAAATACCTTTTATGCTATCGCATAATAACTTTATGTCACTCATAGTCAAATTTACATTTAAAGATATTCGAAGGCGTGGCTTATCTTTAGAGACAGTTGGGTATAAAATTTTACCAACAATAATTTGTAAATTTAATAACCCTTCATAGATTTGGATAACTTCAAAATTTTCTTTAAAAATAAATAATTGAATGGGTGATAAATTATTTTTATATAATGGCAAATCATATTCTAAACAAAGCTTAATAAAATATTCAATTTTACTTACCAAATTTTGCCTTAGTTCATACCCTAATCTACTTTGTATTATCTTTAAAGCTGCTAGATTAGCTGCATAAATTGCTGGAGGTAGACAAGAACTGTAGATTTGACTTGTAACTGTTTCTTGTAGATAGTTTACTAAATTTAAATTACCACAGATAAACCCACCATATCCACCAAAGCTTTTAGCAAATGTACCAATAAATAAGTCAACTAGTTTATAATTTAAACCTAATTTTTCAAGAGTTCCAAAACCATTATCCCCCATCGAGCCAACCCCATGCGCATCGTCTATGACTAATAATATATTAGGTTTATGCCTTTTAAAATCCAATAACAATTCTAAATAACTACAAATTCCATTCATACTGAATGTCCCTTCAGTTAGAATAAGATGTTTAATTTGAGGTTTTTGAGAAATAATATCCATTACTTTTAGTATATTCTCCGCTTTAAAAGTGGTAAATTTCATTCTAGCTAAAAGTATTCCATCAATATGCGATGCATGACAGTTTTTATCTAGCCAAATTTGGGTATCACTATCGATTAATTTATTAAATATTCCAACTCCAATATGATAACCACTATTAAAGACCAAGCACTTTTCAAAATTTAGCCATTTTGCCATTTGATTTTCTAATTGTTGTTGAATTTCAGTATAACCACTCAAACTTGGAGCTCCGGTGCTCCCTACACCAAACCTTTCAATACCTTGAATTAAAGCATCTTTAAGTATACTATTTATACTTAAACCTAGATAATCATTACTCATAAAATTAAGATAAGATAAATTACCAACAATGAGTTTCTGACTATTATGAAGACTACGTGGTAGTCTATTTTTAGGATTTTTGATCTGTAGATTTTTTTTATTTATTTCATCATTCCAACTATTTAGCATAATACACCTAATTTTTTTAATAAAATCTGATCTTGTTTTTGAAAATTATTCGGTGTGGTTAATAATTTTTCACCATAGAATATTGAATTAGCACCAGCTAAAAAACAAGTAGCTTGTTCAATTTCAGATAGCCCAATTCTTCCAGCCGATAATCTAATTCTGGCTTTCGTAAAAATTATTCGAATCGTTGCAATAGTTCGGATTAATTCAAATTTATCTAAATCTTCTTGATTAGCCAATGGGGTTCCTGGAATTTTACTTAACATATTAATAGAAATTGAACTAAGATTACATGGTAAATCATATAAAGCTTGGATAAATTTAATTCGATCGTCATTTGTTTCACCTAATCCTAAAATACCACCCGTACATACTTTAATTTGTGCCTTATCTACATTGATAATCGTTTCAATTCGCTCATTAAATGTTCTTGTCGTAATAATTTTAGGATAGTATTCAGGTGAAGTATCTAGATTATGGTTATAATAATCAAGACCTGCTTGTTTTAGGGATCTAGCTTGCTCTAAAGAAAGACTACCCAATGTGGCACAAGTTTCTAGGCCATGGTGTTTAATTATTTTTATGTATTCACAGACCTGCTTTAACGCTCTTAAATTAGGTGTTCGATAAGCAGCACCTAAACAAATTCGTCTAACCCCAGCATTTTTCGCCATTTTTACACTTTTTTCAATTTCCGTAATTGGCAGTAATGGGACATTTGTAATTGAAGTTTTGTACTTATTACTTTGCGGACAATATGCACAGTCTTCAGGGCAACCTCCAGTTTTTATACTAATTAGATGACAAAGTTCGATATCATTATTAAAATTAGCTTGATGAACGGTATTTGCTTCATATATTAACTTTAATATTGGTTGCGAGTAGATTTGCTTAATTTCTTCAAAACCAAACTGCATATTAGTCCTTTCTTCCATTCATAAATATTCGAATATTTTATTAATATTAGAATTTAACTAAAGATTTTTTCTTAATTTAGATATTATATTGTAAAAATATCACTTTTATTTGAAATTAGTACCTAATATTCGCTAAAATTACGAATATTTTAAAAATATTCGTAGGATTTCACATGAAAATCACCAAAAGCTTTGCAACAATATGCTTTGATAAAATAACTAATTTAATCCTCCAAGGCACACTAAAGCCTGGAGAGAAATTAAAAGGTGAATATTTAAAGCAAGAGTTACGAACTGGATTAAGCCCAATTCGAGAAGCTTTATTTAAACTTATTAATACTGGCCTTGTAGAATTTAAAGATAATGCTGGATTCAATGTAACTACTTTATCAAAAGAAAAGGTTCAGGATATTTTTAAAAGTCATGCCAAAATTGAATGTCTTTTATTACGTGATTCAATTGAAAATGCTGATGACATTTGGGAATCTAAAATTATTGCATCTCTATATACATTAGCCAAGATCGAAAGAACCAAACATGCAATTGATTATAATTTATGGTCACCCAAAAATGAAGAATTTCATAATACATTAATCTCTGGATGCAAATTAAATACTCTAATAGAGATGAGAGATAAATGCCTACAAATGAAAGAATGGTGTATTAATTTAAGCCTTAAAAATGCTAAAACAACTATTTTAGTAGACCATACCGAACATGCACTTATTGCAGAGCTTGCAATTAACAAAAAGACTGAATTATGCTGTAGCAAACTTTATCAGCACTTAACTATGGGTATTGATATTACAATTCAAAATCTAAGGCAAAACAACTTCTTTTGAAAAATGGGTGTGTAATATAAAAGCTATAATACGTGAGAAATATGTATCTATGATATAATCTGCGAAAATCGCCATTTAAAAGTTAAGGAATTCTTATGAAATCATCTACTACACGCTTATTTAATTATAGTTTAACTACATTAATCGTTATCATAGCCGTATTTTTAGGTGGCTGTAATAGCGGTGGGGGCAGTAGTGCCTCCAATGTTACACCTGTTAATTCTGGACATTTAGTTTTAACCCCGAGTAGTAACTCTTTAAATGTAAGTGAGAGTTCGAATTTAACACTTATGTTAGAAAGTAGTGCTGGAATATCATCACCGATAACTGTCACCCTAACAAAATCAGAATCAGGAATCGTCACATTAAGTGAAAGCACATGCAGTTTATCAACTGATAATTCAAGCTGCAGTATTAATGTTATTGGCAACACTGAAAGCAATGTAACAATAACAGCAAGCGCAAGCGGTTATACCAGCGTACAATCAGAATTTACTGTAATTTTCCCATACCTATCTTGGACTAGCCAAGTTGGGGAAAGTGGTGGTGTAACTGGAGGTTATGGTATTAGTGCTGACAATAATGGCAATAGTTATGTGGCAGGTGCCACTACAGTTGGAATATCAGGCCAAACACAAACTGGTAATCTAGATTATTTTCTTGCTAAATATGATGAAAGTGGCGTCCTAATTTGGAGTCGCCAAGTTGGAGGCAGCATTGGAACAACAAGCGGCCAAGGCGTTCACTCAGATACGGCAGGTAATGTTTACATAACCGGTTATACCAGCAGAGGAATATCAGGCCAAACACAAAATGGGATTCGAGACTATTTTGTTGCTAAATATAATCAAGATGGAACTCTAGTCTGGAGTCGCCAAGTTGGTTCAAGTGGTGGACTTACAGCTGGTTATGGTGTTATAACTGACACAGATAATAATATTTACATAACTGGTTCTACTAATAGAGGGATCTCTGGACAAACCCTAAATGGCGTTCAGGATTACTTTATTGCCAAATATAATGAAAGCGGAACTCTAATCTGGAGTCGTCAAGTTGGTTCAAGTGGTGGAACAACATTTGGTTTAGGCATTAGTATTGATACAAGTGGTAGCCCTTATATAACCGGCTACACCAATAGAGGCATCTCTGGGCAAACACAAAATGGCAATCAAGACTACTTTATTGCTAAATATAGTGAAAGTGGCACTCTAATTTGGAGCCGACAAGTAGGAGAAAGTAGCGGAACAACATTTGGGTACGGTGTTAGCTCTGATGCAGAAAGTAATACTTATGTAACCGGTTATACAACTGTTGGAATATCAGGCCAAACACAAACTGGAACACAAGACTATTTTATTGCTAAATACAGTGATAGTGGTAGTTTAATTTGGACACGACAAGTTGGCGCCATTAGTGGCTCAACAGAAGCTTCGGGCATTAGCGTTAATCTAAGTAGTAATAATCTATATATAGTTGGTTTTACTGATGTAGGAATCTCTGGTCAAACACAAAATGGCGATCAAGACTACTTTGTTGCTAAATATAATGATAGTGGCAATCTAATTTGGACTGATCAAATTGGTTCGAGTGGCGGAGATACACGTGGTTATGCGATTAGCACTGATTTAAATGATAATACTTATATATCAGGCCCTACAACTGTAGGAATCTCTGGTCAAATCCAAAATGGAGACTATGATTACTTTATTGCTAAGTATGTACCATAAAAATCAATTTTTAAAATATTCGATACGTTTTATAGGGCCAACTTATTTAGATATCCTCTAAATATTTGGCCCATCTCACTTAAAAATAACCCCTATTCAAAATTTAATTTTAATTGCAGAAAATTAAAATTATGAATCTTCATAAATACATTTAAGAGTGATATAATGTTGACTTAATTTAAGTCGCACATTAAAAACAACTGTGTAAAATTAGCATGTTTTATCTATTAATATTAGGTTGATAAATAAAATACTAAATGATGATTAAACTAAAATTCATTTATAGATAGGATCCATACTAAATGTTACATTTATTTTTTATCGATAACTCGTTGTTTACTATCTTGGGTTATAACATGAGCTATATTGAGTATTCTGCAATAATGTTTACTCTAATCTGTGTTATTTTCGTAGCTAAAGGCAGTATCTGGAATTGGCCAATGGGAATTATTGGCGTAAGTTTATATGGAATTGTATTTTATCAATACCAACTCTATTCAGACATGTTTTTACAAATATTTTTCTTTGTAGCCAACTGTATTGGTTGGTATAAATGGCTAACTGATAAAGATAGTCATAACCGCCAAATTAATACTTATTGGGCAACCCCTTCTGAAAATATTAAATACCTAATTGGAATTATTATTGGAATAGCACTAATGGGATGGTTTATGAGTAATATTAACCACATATTCCCTAAATTATTTCCTCATCCAGCATCTTTCCCTTACGCAGATAGTTCAATTGCAGTTTTAAGCTTTGCTGCAACAATCTGGCAAATTAACAAACGAATTAATCAGTGGATTTTATGGATGATTAATGATGTTATTGCGATAATCCTTTATTTCATAAAACATATTCCATTTACCTCATTACTTTATTGCCTGTTCCTTCTAATTGTAATTAAAGGTTTGTTTAATTGGATTAAATTACATAAAACGAATAGTTAAATTTTTATAAAGGTTTTAAAATATGCTAAACCTATTTTCGGTAAATAATACTTTATTCACTCTATTAAACTGCTCAGTGAGCTATATAGAATTTATTGGTATTATCTTTACTTTTATGGCAGCCATATTAATCGCTAGAGCCAATATTTGGAGCTGGCTATTAAGTATTATTGGGGTTTGTCTTTATACATTTATATTTTTCCAATTTAAACTTTACCCTGATGTTGTAATTCAAATAATGTTTTTAATTGCCAATTGTTATGGTTGGTATAAATGGAGTCAAGATCCTGTTATACTTAAAAATGGTAACATTATTACCTATTCGGCCTCAATTAAGGAACGCATTATTTTTGCTATTGCCATTGTTATTGGAATATTAGTGGTTGGCTTTATTATTAACGACCTAAATCACATGGCACCAAGTCTATCAGACCATCCGGTATCATTACCTTATGCTGATAGCTCAATCGCAGTCATAGGGCTTGCCGCAACAATTTGGCAGATTCGTAAATGTGCTAATGCATTCATTCTGTGGATTATTAATGATGCAATTATTGTAGTTATTTATTTAATTAAAAATACGCCTTTTGTTTCATTGTCTTATTTTGTGCTATTGATAATTGCTGTTAGAGGATTATTTAACTGGTTAAAATTAAGAAAGCGTTATCCAGTCAACAATAATAAGAGTATTGAAATCTGAGATATTTTATTAAAAAGTATAACCATTAAATAAATTTTTATAAAGATAGCACCTGGAGTTGGGCTTTTAACTGAAGTATAATATTAGATATAACATTAATAAATATTAAATAGATAAAGCTGCAAAACTCTTGAATAAGACAAATTTTTACTGCTTGTTCTTAATTGGTATTAAAAAGTCTACTTTAAATCAAAACTAAATCTTTAGTCGTTCAACTGGTTGATCACTAATTAGATGGCTTTTTGTAATCTCTTCAATATCATCTTCATCAACATAACTATACCATACATTATCTGGATAAACCACACAAGCTGGCCCTTCAGCACATCTTCCAAGACAACCTGCTCGACTAATCCTGACCTTTCCCTCACCCCAAGAATCCAGGGTTTGTAGATTAATTTTTGCTATATTAATTGAAGATTCACTAATTAAAGATCCACAACCTGTCCCATCAGCTTTTTTATTTGTACAAAAAAATGCGTGCTTTTTATAATACATCTATATCTTCCATTATATTGATTCACAATGCATATATGGCACTAATACTTTAGGAATTGTAATTGAGCCATCTGCATTTTGATAATTTTCTAAAAGTGCAACCAACGTTCTACCAACAGCTAATCCAGAACCATTCAAAGTATGCACAAATTCATTTTTACCTTCTTCATTTTTAAATCGAGTCATCATTCGACGTGCTTGAAAATCGCCCACATTGGAACATGAAGAAATTTCACGATAGGTATTTTGAGATGGAATCCACACTTCTAAATCATACGTTTTGGTTGCACAAAAACCTGTATCACCACTACAAAGAAGCATTACTCGATAAGGTAATTCTAACTTCTTTAGAATATTTTCTGCATGTAAGGTCATTTCTTCTAATGCTGCAAATGATTTCTCTGGATGAACCACTTGCACCATTTCAACTTTATCAAATTGATGCATTCTAATCATCCCACGAGTATCTCGACCATAACTACCAGCTTCACTACGAAAACATGGAGTATGAGCTACAAATTTTAAAGGTAGTTCATTTAATTTTAAAATTGTTTCACTTACCATACTGGTTACAGGAACTTCTGCAGTTGGAATTAAATATAATTCATCTTCCCCGCGTTTTGTTTTAAACACATCTTGCTCAAACTTGGGTAATTGTCCAGTTCCAAACATTGTTTTCGGAGTAACCATGTAAGGAACATAAAGTTCAGTATAGCCATGCTCCTCAATATGTGTATCTAGCATAAATTGGGCTAATGCTCGATGAAGTTTGGCAATTTTATTTTTTAAAACCACAAAACGACTACCAGATAGTTTAGTTGCAGTTTCAAAATCTAATTGATTAGATAAATTAGCACCTAAATCAACATGATCTTTAACCTGAAAATCAAAACTCTTAGGCACTCCAACTCGACGAATTTCTTTATTGTCTAATTCATCTTGGCCAATTGGAACAGACTCATGTAACAAATTAGGCATTATATATAATAATTGATTAATCTGATTTTGAATTTTACTAAAATCTTGTTCAGAAGATTTTAATGCTTCACCCAAACTTGAGACTTCTTGCATAATTTTACTAACATCTTCACCCTTAGATTTTAATATCCCGATTTCTTTAGATTTGCTATTTCTAGTTGCTTGTAATTCTTCCATCTTAACTTGCAAACTTTTACGTGTAGCCTCAAGTTGATTAAAATGTTCAACATCTAATTTAAATTTCTTAGCTAGTAATTTTTCTGCAGTTTCAGCTAATTGGTTTCTTAATAAATTAATATCTAACATACTTGTATATCCTTAAATAAAGTTGGATATTATACCATAGCCATGTGGCAACTTAATTTTGGTATAAATCTCTAAAGCCATTTTTTACGTCTAAAATAGATTAACATACAACTAAAAATCACACTGATTGCGACTAATACAATAGGATACCCGAAACGCCAATTTAATTCAGGCATATATTTAAAATTCATCCCATAAAGACTAGTAATAAATGTTGCTGGAATAAATAAGGTCGACATAATTGTTAAAACTTTCATAACCTCATTTAATCGATTTGTAACTAAAGATAAATAGACTTCTAAAATACTCGATAAAATATCTCGAAGATTCTCAATAATTTCTATAGCTTGAACTACATGATCATAAATATCTCGATAATATAATCGTATCGCTGGATTAATAAATTTATGATCTATCTGCAGTAGATGACTGATTGCTTCACGGGTTGGCCAAACTGATTTATGTAATAAGAGTAATTTATGTTTTAAGTGATAAAGTTCATGAGCATTGTTATTACTTGGCTTTAAAAAGCTCGAGCCTTCCAAGTTTTCAATTCGATCATTTAATTTTTCAATTACTAAAAAATATTGATCTATGGTACTATCCATTAAACGGTATGCAAGATAATCACTCCCATGACTTAAAAATGCTTGATTATTATTTGATTTGATTCGATTTCGAATCGACTCAAAAATTGGAATATCCCTTTCTAAAAATGATAAAACGAAATTTTGACCAATAATAATACTCAATTGCTCAAAATCCTCTTTATCTAATTCTTCATCACATAATAATACTTTCATAGTTATAAATATATAATCACTAAATTCTTCAATTTTTGAGCGCTGTGCAACACTTAAAATATCTTCCACGGTCAATGGATGTAGACTATAATGCTTAGTGACTGCTTCAATAAGTTCAATATTACATAATCCCTCTACATGAACCCAGGTTATACTATTTTTTTTTTGTTCTTTAAGTAAATTTAGAGTAAATTTATTATCAGCAGACTCACTCCAAGAATTCTGATTATATGATAGAACTGTAACTTTTGATTCTAAATTAGTATTTGCACCAGTATATACTAAAGTTCCTGGTAACTGACCAACTTTCTTAATTCGCTTTTTTAAGTCTGATGCCATAATAAATATCCTTAACAAAACAAATCTACAAACATATTAATCCGTGGTGAAATGACATAATCAAGCGTATTTTAACATGTAATTATCTTATTAATGATATCTGTAGTGATAGCGATTTAATGAAATATGAACGAGCGAACTAATTAAGCTAACAATAGAATTTGTTAGCTTAATTAGTCTTTATTAAAAAATAGATATTGAAGTTAGGACTTAGTATACATTTAGTATATCAAGTGAAAACCTTTTCAAAGATAGATATTCAAATTTATATTATTTACTTAATACTATAAATTCCGCCTTTGCTAAATAATTCATAATTTTCGTTTTACAACTATCAACTTGAATTCCGGATCCATCTAGATTACACTGAGTATAGCTATTATTTGTACTATTTGCAATATAAGCAAAATCATCTTGAATTGCAATTCCTTTTGGCGCATTCAAAGCTCCATTACCAGAAGGAATTTTCAGAATACAAGTATGTGCCTCAATCCCAGATTCTCCAACATCGCATTGAGCATAAGAGTTACCGCCATCATTTACAATATAGGCAAAATCATTATGAATAGCTATTCCAAATGCTCCATTTAAAACTCCCGTAGTTGGATTTCTTGAAATACAACCAGATTCAATCCCAGATTCTCCCACATGGCATTGTACATAATTAAAGCCTACAGCATTAGTAAAATACGCAAAATCACCTGAAACTGCCACCCCAAAAGTTAGAGTAAAACTTTCCAATTCACTTAAAGTATTTTTATTACAGCTACTTGATTCAATACCAGTTTCATTCACATTACACTGCGTATAGCTGTTATCAAGATTTGTAAAATACGCAAAATCACCAGAAATCGCAACTCCAGTTGTCAAACCAAAAACATTACTATTAAGCACCTCAATACAACTGTTTGATTCAAGAACTCCAGCTTCGTCTATAGCACATTGATTGTAACCGCTTTCGACATTAGAGAAATAAGCTAAATGATTATTAATAGCTATCCCAATTGGCCCATTTAAAGCTCCAGGACCATTTATTAATGTTGTAGAACAGCTATTAAATATAATCCCTGATTCATTTATGGCACAACGTGTATAAGTATTATTTCCACTATCAGAGAAATAGGCAATATTATTATCAATTGCAATTCCAGTTGGTTGGTCAACAACTATTGCTGTATTACAAGTACTAGAGTTTATTCCTGATTCAGTTACACTACATTGAGTGTTGCTACTGCCATTAGCAAAATATACAAAACCATTCTTAATACTAATTCCAATTGGAGCATTCATAACTCCACTGCCAGTTGGAGTTATGCTAATACAACTACTTGATTCAATTCCTGAAGCACCAGTTCTACATTGTGTATAGCTACCACCGCCATGAGTAAAATAAACAAAATTATTATCAGCAGTAACTCCTCTTGGGCTCTTGAGCAATGTGCTTTCTAAAAATATGGTTGAACAAGTATCTAATTTAACCCCAGATTCATTAACATTACATTGAGTATAACTATTATTAGTCCTATTGGCAATATAAGCAAAGCCATTCGAAACCACTATACCTGTTGGACCTGATAAAGCACCGTTTCCACTTGGAGTTTTAGTGGAACAAGTACTTGATTCAATACCCATGATCCCAAACTTACACTGAGTATAGCTATTTCCGGAATAATTAGCAAAATATATAAAATGATTACGCACAGTAACACCAGAAGGACTTTCTAAACTCCATCCAGTTTGAGGAGCACTGGTTACACAAGTATCCGACTCAATTCCAGATTCACCAACATTACATTGCGTATAGCTATTACCTGCATAATTGGCAATATAAGCAATACCATTCGAAATAGTAATTCCTCTTGGAACATTTAATGCACCATTACCATTTGGAGTAATTAATTCACAGCTACCTAAATTGATAACATTACTTAAAACATCGCATTGAATATAACTATGCTGATAAGCATTAGAAGTGAAATAAGCAAACTTTAGACTTTCTGTCTTAATAGCAACAGATTCAGATGTTACAGATACATACCCAGTTGCGGATGCACTAAAGGTAGCGACCCCAAGACTTTCTCCTGTTAATATAACCTGACAACTATTACTCTCAGTCGTTAAATTACAACTATTTGGACTTAGTTCTACAATAGATGGATCATTATTACTCAAATTTACAGATATTGGAGTTGTAATTCCCGAGCTTCCTGTCAAAGTTACCGTTGCTATTGTAAATCCGTCAACAACAACATTAGATTCAACAAATGGGCTTATACTTAAACCTCCAGCTATAGGTTGGCTTAACTGGTTATTTACAGTTAATAATATTGTATTAGGTAATGCTGTAGCATTTACATTTAATTTTTGATTAGTATGATTTAAATTACTAGTTACATTTTGAATATATGATACTGTAACATTATAGTTTCCAATACTTGATGATCCAGAGTTAAAGTTTAATTGACAATTATTCCCACTTCCTGAAATAATTGTGCAAGTATTTGGATTTGATGTTACACCAGGACCGCTTGGATTGACGCTAAAGCTAAATGTATAACTTACACCAGGGGTTCCACCACTGATCATTAAACTACCGCTTGTTGGCGCTGAATTAGAAACAGCAAAATTACTTTCACTAACCCAAACCGTTGAGCCATTAGGTAAAACCCCTAGCGCATATTGCGTTGCATCCATCGTAGCCACAATAGGTGGCGGACCATCACTTCCCGCACACCCACTTAATAAAGCAACCCCAATCAAAAGGAAGCCCTTAATTACTAATGAACTTATATTTACCTTCTTCATACTAATAATCTCTCTATTTAAATTAATTTTCAGCTTTTATATATACTAAACATTTCGCCATAAACAATAAATAAGAATTAATAAATTTACTTATTGGCCCAAAACCATAAATTGCGCACCAGATATATAATTTAGAACGTTTGTATTACAACTACTAGACTCAACCCCAGATTCACCTATATTACATTGTGTATAGCTATTATTTTTACTATTAACAAAATAAATTAAATTATTATTAACTGCAACTCCAGTTGGAGATTTTAAAGCCCCTATTCCAGACGGTGTAGTTAAAGTACAGGAACTTAAGACTCCACCTGATTCGGCTATACTACACTGAGTATAGGAATTATCAGTAATGTCAGAAAAATAAGCAAAAGTATTACTTATAGCTATTCCAAATGGAGCATTTATATTAGAATCATCAAGTGTTAAACAAGAAGATGATGCAATTCCTGATTCATTTATGTTACATTTGGTATAGTTATTCGCACCATAATTAGTAAAATAAATAAAATTGTTATTTATTGCTATACCAATTGGAAAATCAAAAGAACCAGTTTCAGGAGGAACAACATTAAAACAAGAGCTTGAACTAATACCAGTAGTTCCCATGGCACACTGAGTATACCTATTACTCAAACTATTAGAAAAATAAGCAAAATTGCCATTAATTGCAATACCAGTTGGTGCAGCAAAAATTCCGGGTGAAGATACAGCAATACAGCTATTAGATTCAATTCCCGACTCATTCATCCCGCACTGATTATACCCATTATTAATATTTGTAAAATAGGCGTAATTTGCATAAATTGCTATACCAATTGGTCCATTTAAAGCCCCTTCCCCACCAACCTGAGTTGTATTACAACTACTTAATATAATTCCAGATTCGCTCACGTTACATTGAGTATAACTATTATTTTGAAAATTAGCAAAATAAGCTATATTATTATTAATTGCCAACCCATCTGGCTCACTAACAGTTATGGCAGTGTTACAAGTAAGAGACTCAATTCCTGATTGATTTATGTTACATTTGGTATAGCTATTACTATTACTTAAATAAATCGAATCATTTTTAATAATAATTCCATACGGTGAATCTAACTTCCCACTTCCACTTGGTGTCACGCTTACGCAAGTGCTAGAATCAATCCCTGATTCACCCACATCACATTGAGTATAACTATTATCCCCATGCGTAAAATAAGCAAAATCATCACTGACAGCTACACTTTTAGCGTCACCTAATAATGCAGGGTCTAAAACTGTCGTTGCACAGGAAGCAGATTCAATTCCAGTAATCCCAATGCTACATTGGGTATAACTAGAATTGTTGTTATTCACAATGTACACAAAGTTATTATGGGCTGCAATTCCATTAGGATTATCTAAAGCGCCACCCCCTTGTGGTACTGTAGTTATGCAATTATTTGATTCAATTCCAGAATCACTTACATTACATTGGGTATAACTATTATTGCCTGAATTAGTAAAATAAGCAAAATTACCATTAATTGCAATACCTTTTGGCGCATTTAAAATATTACCATCACCTGGAATAACATTAACACAGGTGTCTGATTCAATACCTAGTGCATTTATATTACATTGCGTATAACTATTAGTACCTGCATTAACAAAATAGGCAATATTATGCAAAATAGCTAATCCTTTGGGGGTATTTAATACTCCACCATCTGGATTAACCAACTTACAGCTATTTAAATCAATTGCATCATTTAATACATTACACTGGATATATCCATTTATATAATTGCTCGAAGTAAAGTAAGCAAATTGTGGCCTTGCCATAACAGTTAAAGATTCTGATGTTACAGTTGCATAGCCACTTGCACTAGCACTAAATGTAGCGAATCCAGCACTCTCACCAACCAATGTTATATGACAACTATTACTTTCCGTAGTTAAAATACAAGTATTTGGAGTTAATTCTACAATTGATGAATTATTATTTATAATTGTTACTTCAATAGGTGTTGTTATTCCTGAACTTCCGGTTAATGTGACGGTCGCGGCTGTTGATTCAGATGCATAAATATTTGATTCAGTTAAAGGACTAATCGTTAAAATTCCAGCTATTGGTGGATTTATTTGATTATTTACCACTAATAATATTTGATTTGGCAATGCAGTTGCATCTACATTTAATTTTGGGTTACTTTTGTGCAACTTATTATTTAGGTTTTCAACATATGATACGGTTACATTATAGTTACCGTTACTTGACGATTCAGAACTAAAATCGACCTGACAACTATCACCACTTCCTGACACAATAGTACAAACACTTGGACTTGCGATTACTGACGGCCCTGTGGGACTTACACTAAAACTAAATGTATAACTTATTCCAGCGGTTCCTCCACTCATCGTTATACTGCCACTTGTTGGAGCTGTGCCTGACACTTCAAAACTACTTTCACTAGCCCATACTTTTGAACCATTTGGTAGAGTCCCTAATAGATATTGGGTTGGAATTGGTATAGGAGCCTCGGCACTACTACCACCACCGCCGCCTCCACATCCAGAAAGCATTACTATTAACAAGAAAAGGAAATTTTTAACAACTGATAATCTTAGATTTATTCTCATAATTAGTAACCTTTCAATATATGTAAATATTTACCATATCTAAATAAAAATATTATTCACTGAAACTATAAATTGTGATGAAACTACAGATTCATAACAAAATTAAATTGTAAATTTTCTGTATATTTAATGACTTGTTTCTTTACACAGTGAAATACGTTTCATTACATCAAGCAATCGAATTAACAAATTAGCTCTAAGAGTAACACTTCTTAAAGTTCTTCGGCAATTATTTTATCACCAATAATAAAATTCATGTGTCATATGGAATGTTTTTTTGTCCCAATCATGTAAATCCATAATCGCATAAAACTTATTAAAAATCTTTAATGGCTTTTCATATTGCATATTTTGCTTTGCAATAACAGGCATCCCTTTTCTAAAAAATAAATCCATCCGATTTAAATCGTATAAAGTTAAAAATCTACCATTATTAAAAGTAAATTAATATCAAAATCACTTGGCAACATAATCAATTTTAATTGACTTATTAATTTTCCAATAGGTAAAAGCGGTTTAGTAAATGGGAATAACCAAGCATATAACATTCGAAAAATTAAACTCATATACGTTTTCATTTGAAGAATTTATAACTCAATTGGATCAATATCCAGATACCAATTAACTGTTGATTTAACTTTTAACCCGTTTATATTCAATTCTAAAATATCTAAAAATTTATGCAATTGCTCACGATTATTACTATAAATTAATAATTGCGCACGCTCTTTATTCTTTAAGCGCTGAATAAGAGATGTAACCGGTGAACCTAACTGAATAACTGTAGGTTTAAATTTGAGTGATAACTCATAAATTTTACCTAAAAAATTTAACACTTCATCTAAATTAGGCCCCATAACTCTTAATAAAGCCTGATGAGAATAAGGAGGTAAACAAAGTTGCTTTCTTTCTAATAATAAATAATTGGCAAAACCTGAAAAATCATGCTTAATCAAATACTGATATAGATCATGATTTGGATAATTAGTTTGTAATAAAACCATACCCTCTTTTTTACCTCGACCAGCACGACCAGATACCTGAATTAATTGTCTAAATAATAATTCAGAAGATCTAAAATCATAACCATATAGACCGCTATCAATATTTACTCCAACCACTAAAGTAATATTATGAAAATCATGACCTTTTGAAAGCATTTGTGTGCCTACTAAAATATCTACTTCGCCATCATGAATTTTTTGATATAAGTTATTCCACTCATTTTTAGATTGAATTGTATCTTGATCAATTCGATGAATCCTGGCATTAGGAAATTTATTTTTTAACACTGATTCGATTTTTTGTGTTCCATGCCCCAATGCTTGTAAATAAACATTATTACAAATTGGACAGTGTTTAGGTAACTCTTTAACTAAACCACAATGATGACATTTCAAATTTTTAGTTGAACTATGGTAAACCATTGTAGTTGAACAATTAGAGCAGCCACTTACCCAACCACACTCATAGCAACTAATTACTGGAGAATAACCACGACGATTAATAAAAACCAAGCTAATTTCTTGATTATCCAGCCGTTTATTAATTTCAGCTAAAGCTATCTCCGTTAATCCATCTTGTTTAGAGTATGCATTTAAATCAATTAATTTAATTTGTGGTAAAATAGAGCTATCTACAGCCCTTTGACTTAGTTTATATAATTTATATTTACCTAGTTTAAAATTATATAGACTTTCTAAGGATGGCGTTGCTGAACCTAATACAACTGGAATATTTAATTTGGCTCCACGCCAAATTGCAATATCGCGAGCGTTATAACGAATTCCATCATTTTGTTTAAATGAATGATCATGCTCTTCATCTACAATTATAATTCCCAAACTCTTAAATGGTGTAAATACCGATAATCTGGTACCAATAACAATCTGAGCATTACCAAGCTGTGACTCCAAATAACCATTTAGGCGTTCTTTTTCACTTGAACTGCTTGTTAAACTATGAATATTAATATTAGGAAATCTATTATTAAACCTAGCTAATAGCTGAGGAGTTAAATTAATTTCTGGAACCAAAATTAATACCTGCTGACCTTGATGAATAACTCGTTGAATTAACTCTAAATATACTTCAGTTTTTCCACTTCCGGTAATTCCATATAATAAACATGGATAAAAGCTATTAAAATGCTTGGTTAATTCATCAACAACGTATTGCTGCTCATGATTAAGAATGACAGATTTATCTAACAAAGGAATGGCACTATTCTTTAAATCAGGTAATAAGTCAGATTTTTCAATTAATCCATTCTCACTCCAATTTTTAATTAGCTTTAAATAGGTAGGACCAATAAACGCCTTAATTTGTGTGGAAGTAAGTGATGTATTTTGTAACATTTGAAATAATTGCTGTTGTTTTTTACTTCTAAGATGAATGAGTTTAGATAAACCCAATTGAGTCAAAATAAAAACATGTGGTTTAGACCAATTGAGTAATTGCGGCTTACGAATTAGGGATGGAAGACCCACAAATATAGCCTGTCCAATTGGGCAATGATAATATACTGAAATAAACTTAGCTAACTGAATAATTTGTAAATCTAAAACTTCTGGCAAAACTTCTAAAATTGATTTTAATTTAGTTTGATCATATTTAATCTTTGAATTTGAATCAACTTTATCCCAAACAACTCCAACCATTTTACGTGAGTGAAAATTTACAACCACTCTGGTCCCGATTAGCAAATCTTTACTTGATGTGTAACTAAATACTTGATTTAAGGGAACATCAAGAGCAATATTTAATATATACATTGATTGGCTTATACTCAGAATTAGTTATGGAAATAGTATTATTTGGGTTTAAATATTTTTTTTAATTTTTTCTTAATAAAATTTTGCTTTAAATTGGATAAATATTCAATGTAGACTTTTCCATCTAAATGATCGATCTCATGCTGAATACATACAGCCATGAGACCTGAACACTCAATCTCATGTGTTACACCATCTAGATCCTGATAACGAGCTTTAATTTTTTCAGAACGAGAAACTTTTTCATAGATATAAGGAACAGATAGGCACCCCTCTTCACTTATAATCTGGCCCTCTCTAACTAAAATTTCAGGATTAATAAATACCATCAAATTATTTGGCTCATCCCCACCACCAAAGTCAGCTACAAATAAGCGTTTTTGCACATTAACTTGAGTTGCGGCTAAAGCTAATGCATGTTCATGATAATAAATTGTTTCCGTCATATCTTTAACTAATTGTTTAATTGAATCATCAATTATCTCAACTTTAGATGCCTTTAAATGCAAACGACTATCTGGATATTGCAATATATCTAAAACTGCCATGGATCACCAAAAAAAATCATTGACTATATAAAAATTAATTATAATCCCAACTGGTGGGTATTTATATTTTTACCTACGGACTAAATTGTACCAATAAACTTAAATATTGTAAATGTTATTTTACTTTAACTTTGTATAATTTTTAAATTTATTAAACCTAACATGCTTAAAAAATATTGGAAACCCAAATGGTTCGATTAGAACAACCTCAATCTGATTTGCTTGATTGGCTAATTTTATCTTTAACCCCGCAAGTTGGCCCTAAAACTGGCTTGAGATTAATTAAGGCATTTGGTTCAATCAATAATGTTTTTCAGCAAAATATCAATATCCTAGCACAATTTAGCAACCCTAGAATTGCTAAATTGATCTTAGACAGATCTTCTCTCGACATTGCAAATAAAATGCTTGATTGGGTCAACATTAATCCAAATCATCATATTATACCAATAACAGATAAGAGGTATCCCAAAGAATTAGCCACAATTAGTGATCCACCATTGGTTCTATATTTAATGGGCAACTTAGAATTACTTAAAAATCCAAAAATTGCAATTATTGGCACTAAAAACCCCACCAAATATGGTATAACAAACGCATTTAGATTTGCCAAAGCACTTGCTTCAAAAAATTTAACCATTGTAAGTGGAATGTCACCAGGGATTGACACTCATGCACATTTAGGCAGTTTACAAACCAAAGGTTCGACAATTGCAGTATTAGGAACTGGATTTAATAGTCAAATTTTAAAATCTCAACAAGAATTATATAATAATATGCTATCCTTAGGATTATTTATAACTGAATTTCCTATTGATAATTATAACAATCCGATCAATTTTGAAAAACGTAACCGGATTATTTCTGGACTATCAAAAGCATGTTTAGTGGTAGAATCTGGTCTGGATAGTGAAGCTTTAATCACAGCAAACTATGCTTTAGAAATGGGCCGAGAAGTAATGGCAATCCCAGGCTCGATTGATAACCCAAGTACTCGTGGTTGTCATAGATTAATTAAATCAGGTGCCAAATTAGTTGAAACAATTAATGACATTTTAGAGGAAATTCAATTAACACAGTATAAAAGCGATTCCTTAAAACCTCAAGATAATTTACTGTCAGTAATGGGAAAATCCCCAATTACGATTGATGCATTGTGTAGCAAATTAAACATTGAATATACTGAAATATGCGCGAAATTACTTGAATTAGAATTAGGGGGACAGATTATAAATTGTGGCAATGGTCATTATCAACAAATCTTTTGTTAGGATAACTATATCATGTTTGATGTAATTCAATATATTTTTGATACAGAGCAGGATACTCAGCTCTATTTCAATACAAAGAATCTTTTAGAAGACTTATTAGAGCAAAATTTCTCAATGGATGAAATTAATCAGGCAATTAACTGGTTTAATCCAATTGTCGATTCTGAAATACCAAACAATAGCTATTCAGAAAGCAAATCAGTTCGTAGCTTAGATTGTATAGAAAGTAAGTATTTATCTAAATCAATAATGAATCGAATTTTTGCTGAGGAACATCATGGAAAAATTAGTGCGTTCCAGCGTGATTTATTAATTGATAGGTTAAGCATTGTGGCCATGGAAAAGGATGACTCCGAAATCGAACACATTTTTAATAGATTACTATTACATTTTAATAACTCAGGCTTTAATTTAGCGTTAAACGGCACTGATAAATATCAAATCCTATGTAATAATAATTTTACAATTCATTAAGGATTGACTATGTCAAAAAAACTGCTAATTGTCGAATCTCCAGCAAAAGCAAAAACCATTAATAAATATTTGGGTAACAATTATATTGTTATTGCGTCATTTGGTCATGTGCGCGATTTACCTAAAAAAAATGGCTCCATTGATGTAGATAAAAACTTTGCCCCAAAATACCAAATTATTGCTAAAAATAAAAAACATGTTGATGCAATTATTGCAAATGCTAAATCATGCGACCATATCTATCTGGCAACAGATCCGGACCGTGAAGGGGAGGCAATTGCATGGCATATTGCAGAAATATTATCGAAACAAAAAACACTTAGTGATATTCCAGTTGAACGAGTAGTATTTCATGAAATTACTGAAACTGCAATTAAAAAAGCCGTTAACACCCCACGCAAATTAGATAAAGATTTAATTGACGCTCAACAAGCAAGGTTGACTCTTGATTATTTAATGGGGTTTAATATTTCTCCATTACTATGGCGAAAAATTCGACCAGGTTTGTCTGCAGGAAGGGTTCAATCTCCAGCATTAAGACTAATTTGTGAACGTGAAGAGGAAATCAAAAAATTTGTTCCTGAAGATTATTTTTCGCTTCATTTACATTCACAAAAAAATAAAACTAAAATAATTGCTAAACTAATTGAATTTAATAAGAAAAAAATTGAAACAAAAACTCTAAAGGACAAAAAAGAAGCTACAAAAATAGTAGCTAAATTATCAGCCAATAAAACTGCTCAAATTATAGACATTACCAAGAAAGAAAAGAAAAAAAATCCTAATCCGCCTTTTATTACGTCATCATTACAAATTGAAGCCGCCAGAAAACTCGGATTTAACACTGATAGAACAATGAAAGTAGCACAATCTTTATATGAAGGTATTGAATTAGGTCACGACACTGTCGGTTTAATTAGTTATATGAGAACCGATTCAATTAGTTTATCTGAAACTGCATTAGATGATATTCGATCCTATATAAGTAAAAATTATGCTAAAGATTATTTACCTAAAACACCTGTATATTTTACGAGTAAAGTAAAAAACGCTCAAGAAGCACATGAAGCAATTAGACCAACAGCAATTGCAAGAACTCCGGAAAGTATTAAAAAATATTTAAATCCCGATCAGTTTAAACTTTATGAATTAATTTGGTTACGTACATTATCTTGCCAATTTACCCCAGCAATACTAGATACAACAGCTATTGACATTAAGGTTGATACTGGGATATTTCGTGCTAATGGCATTACTGTCAAATTCGATGGATTTATGAAGGTTTACAAAGAAGAACAAGATGATGGAGTTACTAAAGCTGATTTTGAAGATGATTCAGAAGTAAAACTTCCAGAACTTAAGGTTAATGAAGAATTACCAGTAATTAAAATTGATTTACAAGAGCATCAAACGGAACCAAAGCCCAGATATAGTGAAGCATCTTTAGTAAAATCGTTAGAAGAACTAGGAATTGGTAGACCCTCAACTTACGCATCAATCATTTCAACTTTAAAAAAACGTGAATATGTATTGGTGGATAAGAAACGCTTTATTCCAACCGAAATTGGTGATATTGTGAACCAATTTTTAACACATCATTTAACTAATTATGTTGATTATCAATTTACTGCACATTTGGAAGACACTTTAGATGAAATTTCTAATGGTAAAGCAAAGAAACTACCAATGTTAACTAAATTTTGGGCAGATCTAGAAAATATTATTCAAGAAAAGCAAGGAATTGCAAGATCAGAATTAGTAAGTGAAAAACTCGATGAGAATTGTCCGGAATGTGGCAAACAATTAATTAGTCGTTTAGGGAAATATGGCAAATTTATCGGTTGTTCTGGATACCCTGATTGTAATTATATGCGTAAAATTGAAAAAGATGGCTCATCTACTGAAGTATTAAAAGAAGCCCCTGAGGTTGTTGAAGGGAAAGTGTGCCCTAAAGATGGCGGAACATTAGTAATTAGGACAGGACGCTACGGTAAATTTATATCATGTGCTAACTATCCTAAATGTAAACATATTGAAAATTTAGATAAGCCCGCAGATAGTGACGAACCTGGAGTTAAATGTCCAGAATGCAAAGATGGCACATTGGTTATGAAGAAAAATCGTTATGGAAATTATTTTTACGCTTGTAATAATTATCCAGATTGCAAAACTTTATTTAATCATAAACCATTAGATGAAAAATGCCCAAGTTGTGGTTATAAAGTCTTAATGCATAAAACGACTAAAAAAAGTGGAGAACAAAAAGTTTGCCCTAAATGTGATTATGTGGAAAATTTAGCTAAATAATCAGACATGACTATAACGACTGAAGCAAAACCAAAGAAGCAAAATATTTTTGTTGCAAGTAACATCCTTGCTTTAATTGGGTGGATCTCCGTCAATATTTATTTACCAACTATTCCACACTTAGAAATTTATTTTCATACAAGTGCAAAAACATTAAGTTGGTCAATATCACTTTTTCTACTTGGATTTTCTATTTCTCAGTTTTTTTGGGGTAGTTTATCTGAACATTTGGGTCGCAAAAAACCAGTTATTTATGCTTTATCTATTTGTATCCCATTTACCCTACTTGCCGTATTTGCACCTAATATTTATATCTTTAATTTAGCACGTTTTTTTGAAGGTTTAATGATTGGAGCATCACCAGTTCTAACTCGTGCAATCTTGGCTGATTCATTTACCCGCATTGAATTATCTAGAGCAGTAGGAAGCATAAGCTCTATAGCAAATATTATGCCAGCACTAGCACCGATTATTGGAGGTTACTTACTCATTCTATTTAACTGGCAAGCGGTATTTATATTTTTAGTTATCTATACCTTAGCCGTAATTATTATTTTTTATTACTTTGTAGATGAGACTAATGTTCATCTTAAATCCGCATTTTCTTTTAAAAGTGCACTTTATGGATATTGGACAATTATAAATAACATTAAATTTTGGAATTATTCACTTCCATATTTACTCTTAAGTGGTGGAATGATTGGTTTTTATAGTGCGACCCCATATATTTTTATAAAAGAACTCCATATAAAAGCTTCACACTATTCATTTATTTCTATCCTAACCGTTATTAGTTATATAGTGGGAGCTTATTTCTCAAGTAGAGTTGCTAATAAGCTGGGATTTAAACGTGGAATTTTACTTGGTATAATTGTTAGCCTAATTTCAGGTTGCATAATGTTACTTTTATGTAAAATATCCACATTGAGTGTTAGCACCGTTATTTTCCCTATGATGATATATACTTTTGCAGCTGGATTAGTTGGACCAAACTCAAACTCTTGTGCAATGGGATTAACCACCCATATTGCAGGAGCTGCAGGTGCTATGCTTGGAGCGCTCCTTTATGCTTGTGCTACTATCTTTACCATAATCATTACATCAATGAATTTAGCTCATTTATTATCATTGACATCTTATATACTAAGCATTGGAATACTTTCATTTCTGGGATTTTATAATATAATTAAGAATTCCGATAATTAAATAATTAAGATAGTTAATAAAAATAGCTCTTATGGATGAATCAAATCCCCATATAGAGCCACTTTTAAAATGTTAAATTATAGATTAAATTTCATTTGATTTATAATAACTCCAAGATTCCTTATTTATTGTAAAATATCCAAAGTCAGGAATATTTGCTCGAACAGCATCATCATAAAATCCATCTATTCCTGGACAAGACATAATATCACCCTCAGCATCAGTATTATCATAATTTGAAGATTCAACATGCCCTAAGTAATCCTTTATATAAACAGCACCTCCTATATTTTGCATTTCCATTGTATAATCAATAAAGACAGACTCCTTAGCCCCAATCGTACATGGCCCATTTCTAGGACATGATGTGTTTTTAAAGTATATATTTTCTTTATCAGTACCTGAATCAAAAGTGAAAGTCCAAGGCTGATTTGAATTATTTATAATTTTTGCACTACAATGAGCAGCAAATACATTGGGCAAAAATCCAACCGCACAAGCAGTTATTAGAACTACTTTTTTTATTACACTATGATCTTCCATTATTATTTCCCTAAAAATAAGATTATATAGAAAG
>CALFYC010000137.1 GCA_937952895.1 uncultured Neisseriaceae bacterium | reverse complement strand
TTGTGTACCAGCGACAAGACGTAGACTTCTGCCTTTTAAAGATATCTCATCTCGTGTATCAAGTTTTGATGGGTCAATTTTTAATCTATGTGATGCTATTGAGTCAAAGTCTGTATATGCAGACGATGGATTAAGCACTGAGAATACAGCTACGGCTACTGGTTCATCTTCGTTTGCAGTTATAATTCTTAGGTCAGCTATTCCATAAACTTCGAATAGATTTCTTTTTCTATAGTATAGTCTGTCCAACACATTGTTTTCACTACCTTCCACAATATATATTTTGGCTGTTGGTACAGCAAGATTTAAACCGTACTCAAAGTATCTTCCAGTTCTTAATGCCCTAAATTGAGCTTGGTCATCGTCACCAAAGATATCTATGTTGTCAAGATTCATACCTTTAAAAGTTCTTGATGGTTTGTTTTGGAATGGCTGACTAGCTAATTCTTCAACTCCACTATTTCCTATTGGTCTGTATACAGCACCATTTGCATCTAAGTTTGACTTAACAACTGACTCAACATTTACTTGATTGGTTGGTTTTGCAACAGCATCTCTAGCTATGTTAGCTGCATCTTTAATACTTTGTTCAGATTGTGCTGTTACTGGTGGTACTTTAATTGACACATTAATACCTAGCCACTCATAGAACTCTTTGTACATTTGAGCTGGCTGTACATATCTAATCGCTATTTGATAGAACTTACTAAAAAATGCGTCAACTATCATGTCTGGAGTTGATGCACCTTTTACTTTTTGATTAAGTAATCTAGATGCATATACGGAATCATTTAGAGAATAGCCTTGTTTTAGTTTTTCCAAAGAAGAGGCAAATGGACCACCTTGTTGATGCAACATGTATAGCCACGCTGGATGTACAAACCCCAATTGATTTCTTTTAGCAATCTTTTTCAATCCATTGCGCAATTCATCATTGTACCAACGTATACATGTTCTTACATTTGCAGCAACATTCTCTTCCCAAAAGAATCTGCTTTGACCTTTGATACCATATTTGTTTCTAACTAAATGACCTACTTGCATAATTCCCCAAAAATCAGACTTTGGATTGTTTGGGTTAACCATGTTTTTACCAATACCAGATTCTATCTCTGCCATTGTTAATACTAACCATTCTGGCATTTTGCCATATGCACATTCAGCTTTAATTGTGGATATATTGTCTTGTTGATTTTGTGCTAGATAAACTGGGTCAGTAATCTTCTTAAGACCTACTTGGCTCGCATCTATATTTTGTTCAGGAGTCGTATCCGCAACGTGTCTAAACTGTGGCAAGCCTTCTCTGTAGTATTCACTAATACGCAAAAGTTCTCTTGTATTGTCATCTGTTGTTTGTTGATCAACAACTGGTGATGCAATATCGTATGCCTCTTTAATTAACTCTGGTGTTAAATAAACATTTTGTTCTAAGAAGAAGAATGGATTTAACTTTTGAGGATTAATAGATGGGTATCTTTCTGTATCAATATGTTCGCCAAGATGGAAGTCTGGCAATCCTTCGCCACCAATTTGCTCTATATCATTATTGGAATCCTTTAAAAGTTGTTGTGCAAATGTAACAAATGAACCACTGATATATGGATTACGTTCGCTTGTTGCTATGTAAACTAAGTAATAGAATGCTTGCTCAATCGCAAATTGAGTATTTGTAATAATCTCATCACGTACAGCAGATTCAAATGCACCTTTGAAATCAATTGGTGTGCCCTGAAATGCACTATCAATATTTTTCTTTTTTAATCTATCTAGATTTTTAGCAAGTATATTTAAATCTTCTGCTTCTTGGTCAGCTATTATTTTGCCATAGTCGGCATGCAAGTTATCTGCTATTCCAAGTGTAGATATTAAAGCTGAGTTAAGATTGATTAAAACTATTCCAACAGCATTATCTTTGTATAATGACGGTAATTGTTTTGCTCTTGTTTCTTTAATTAAACTTTGGTCTACGTTAGCAATGCCAACTTTTGGCTTGTCCAACTCTGGTTGTCTTGCTTGTAATGGAGCTGTTGCTTGTTTATGTTCTGGACTTCCTAAGTATCTATCTGTTGTGTCTTTTAAGAAAGTAATCATAGTCATAAAATCTGTGTAATATGGTTTTGGAGTTACTTTTTTACTTTGCATTTTTAAACCAAGACTATTTAAATCTGATTCAACAAATGAAAGCATAATAGATTCCTGACCCTGAGTATCTGATGATGCAGAGTATATCTTTTTATCAAATGCAAAATACTTACAACCAGACATTGCAACGATTGGATTACGGATTTTAAAGTTTCTAAATGGAGCAAGCTTAAAGTTAATTAATGAATCAGAATCTATTTTAGCTATCAATGCATTAATCATTGACGATGAAGATAGCGGAGCTATCTTTGGATCTGTAGCACCATCTTCAGCTTCCATATATAAGCCGTCACTATCTGCAATCATTTCAATAGTTAACGTAGCTGGAGCTTTGCCCATGTATTGCAACATAGGTTCTGTATATCCAGCCATCTTGTTCATAGCTATTTTATTAGACTTGGTAATAGTTATATCTTGTATGGCCAATCCTTCTAACGCTAACTCTGTTGAGTTGATGTATGCTATGTAACCTTTTATAGTTTCTCTTGAATCTTTACCAGATAATAATTCTTCTGTAG
>CALFYC010000136.1 GCA_937952895.1 uncultured Neisseriaceae bacterium | reverse complement strand
AGAAGGTAAATTTTATATTGATGCAACCATTGACCATGGCAAACTTAACTATGTTGATAAATGGCCAACGCTAGACAATATAATGGGGCTTTTTCAGATACGTAATCATAAAATTATCATTTTAACTAATTCAGCCGATGTATCAGGAAATAAAATTACCAAAGCATTAGTTACAATTCCAGACATGACTTCAGATAATGCATACCTAACTGCAGATGGAGATGCATCAGGTAGTACCACAAATTTCATGACCTATTTATCTAAAACCCCAATTAGTAAGATGATTGGTGATATTCCACACAAAGTAACTGTATCCGGCAATGGAAGCACCAAACTATTATTAAAAGTTCCATTTGATAAGCCAGAAACCACAAAAGTTGATGGTTGGTATCATTTTGAGAATAACAATGTTAAATTTGCTTTTGATGTTCCACAATTGACGAATGTAAATGGTAAACTCTTCTATAGTGATCATGGAACAAGCATTAAAGACCTTGAAGCTACAGCATTAAACTCCAAATTTACCATGTCTGCTGATACTGCATCTAATGGCGTTATTAGCTTTAATCTTAATTCACCTAATTTAGATTTTAAATCAGTATCAGACTTTTACCTTCCACTATTAGATAAGTTTTTCATAGGTAGATCACCTACATCGATCTTCTTTAATATTACTAAAGGTGGAATTGGACGAATCTCAGCAAAAAGTCAACTTTATGGCACAAAAGTAAATATTGCCAAACCTATTTACAAGGAAGCAAAAGATACAAGAGAAATAAACTTTGATTTAATTCCTAATCGTAAATTAGGTGGGTACAACATAGACTTTGACTATGCAAAAACTTTATTTGGAAAATTTGCTATTAATGATAATAGTAATATTACAAATGGACAAATTCTCTTGGGAACCGATAGTTCATCACTTGATAATAGTAATGCAATAATAAAAGTTAATGCCAAAATTGAATCATTATATGTATTAGATTGGATTAATGCAGCAAAAGAATTTGCTAGCGATAATAAATCTAGCAATAATGAAATGAAATCGGTTAGTTCAACAAATATAAATCAAACAAAAGCAGCGGAAAAACCATCTGTTCTACCAATATCAATTGCAATTAGTACAAATAATTTATTTGTAAATAGTAAAGCTACTGCGAATCTGGGAATTGCAAATATAAATGTAATGGTTTATGAAACTCAAACTTTATTTAATATAAATGGAACAGCCGCTAATGGTTATGGGGTTTATAACTATGAAAGCCAAAGTTTATCTGCTGTATTAAATCAACTAAATATTTATAAATCATTGGAATCAATGCCGAATAAATCTGAATCGACGATTCATCTAGCTAGCCAAAAAACAAATTTAACTCAGGTTGTAGAATCAGAAATTCAGGAAGCAACAGCATTTGAATCACTAGCAAAATATACCGAATCAAATGCAATCCTTACTGGATTTCCTAAAACTCAAATTAATGTAAAAAACCTCTATCTCGAAAATTTTTCGCTTGGGGAATTAAGTCTTTTAATGCGACCTCAAAATAGTAATCTAGTAATTGAAAGCGGGTTACTAAAAGATCCCAATGCCACACTTAACTTTAATGGTATTAGCTATTGTATGGAATGTCAATTTAAAGAATCATTTGTCGCTATGCAATTTAATATTAAATTGGTTAATTTTGGAAATGTGATCGAACATTTTAATTATGGTAAAATTCTTGATAAAGGTAAAGGTGAAGCTACCATAAAAGTTAAATGGGATGGTGGATTTCAGGATTTTGACCCATTAAATCTTACAGGTTCATTAAAACTTGACCTTGAAAATGGCAAATTTTTAAAAGTTGATCAAGGCGGCATTGTTGGGCGAGTAATTGGCTTTATTAATTTACAAACTATCGTGAACATTGGTAAAATGGATTTTAGTTCGATATTTGCTAATGGATTTTATTTTAGTCAATTAAATATAAGAGCTTATATCGCGCATAATAAAATTGGGATTAAACGCTTACATATGGCAAGTCCAATGGCGTTAGTAAATAGCACAGGAATTATTGATGCTCAAAATGATGATCTCGATTTATATTTAGCCGTTACCCCAAGTTTAGGTGCAGGTGTTGCTGTAGGTGCAGCATTAGTAACAGCTAATCCAATTGTTGGAGTTGCCACATATGCCGCAGAATGGGCATTAGGTAACCCATTTAATAAACTATTTACATTTAGTTATCATGTAACAGGTACAACAGAAAAACCAAATATAGAAAAAATTAAAATTAGCAAACAAATTTACAACAACTTAAATTCAGCGGTGGGAAATGACTAAACATATATCAAACATAAAAATTGCGGCAGTTCAAATGACTTCAACTCTTGATTATGAGAAAAATTTAGATTTGGCTGAAGAATTAATAACACAAGCCGCTAATGATGGCGCAAAAATAATTGTTTTGCCTGAATTTTTTATTAGAATTGGCAATAGTAATGATGATTATTTCAAAAGCTTGATTGAAGAGTTAGGCTGTGGCAAGATTCAAGAACGTATTAAAAAAATTGTAACTAAAAATAAAATATTTCTAGTAGCAGGAACTATACCTATAAAATCAGCTGTAGCTAATCGTTGTTATAATACATCAGTTGTATTTGATCCTCAAGGTGAAATTATTTCACATTATCATAAAATTCATTTATTTAAATTTCATGATCCACAGTTAAGGCGTGATGAGTCGTCAATTTTTACCAATGGAAATAAGGTTGTTAAATTTAATATTGGGGATTTTAGCTTTGGTCTTGCTATTTGCTATGACATACGTTTCCCTGAATTATTTAGAAAAATGGCTGGCGTTGATGCAATAATAGTATCTGCTGCATTTTTACATCACACTGGAAAAGTACATTGGGAAACTTTATTAAAAGCTCGAGCTATTGAAAATCAATGCTATATTATTGCAGCAAATCAAGGCGGAGTACATGAAAATGGGCATCATACTTTTGGGCATAGCATGATTATTAATCCATGGGGTCATATTTGTAAGGTATTACCAACGGGAAGTGGGTTTGTTAGTGATATAATTGATAAAAATTTTATTAAAAATATAAGAACTCAACTACCGGCGCTTGAGCACATGTTTATTTAATAATTTTTACAATGCATTAGTAATGATGGAGTTTCACTATGAAACAAAAGCAAGAATTAATTATTCATGAATTTGTAACAAAAATTGACCAACCTCAAATCGAAACGGCAGATAGAAATATTAGGGCCACAAATGATATCGATTCAATAAAGATTTGGCTTAATGAATTTATTGATAGCCCCAATACTTTTATTTCATACAAACAAACTGCAGAGCGGTTTTTAATGTGGGCACTACAACAAGGGTTACACTTAAAAGATATTACACGCGAAGACATTCAAGTTTATCAAGAATTTTTACAATCACCTACCCCAAATGAATTTTGGTGTGGTCCGGCAAAACCGCGTCAACATAAAGACTGGAAACCATTTGTTAAAGGTTTAGCCCCTTCTAGTGTAAGACTGAACCTGCAAATTTTAACAACTATGTTTGATTACTTAATTCAAAGTGGTTATTTAACTAAAAATCCATTTAAATTAATTAAACGTAAAGCGGCTAAATTAGTTAAAAATAAAACTATAGAACATTATTTAACTCATAAAGAATTACGCTATATTCTTGATTATATCGAAAAAATGCCCAAAGAAAATCCGCAACATTTACAACATTATAATAGAGTTAAATGGATTTTTAGTCTCTTATACTTATCTGGATGTAGAAGAAGTGAAATTATCAATGCTAAAATGAGCGACTTTTTTAGTAGACATCAAAATTGGTGGTTAAAAGTTATTGGGAAAGGTAATAAATATGGCGAGATTCCAGTAACCAATGATTTACTATCTGCATTACTTAGTTATCGTAGATCAATTGGTCTACCTGATTTCCCTAACCCCAATGAAACAAATATCCCATTAGTTAATGGTATCCGCCTCACAAAAGGAAAATTAACCGGAATAACTGATTCAATGTTATACAAAGTTATAAAGAATACATGTAATGAAGTGGCTAATGAAATAAAGTTATCTGATCCAGCATCCGCTTTTGTAATTGAAAGAGTCTCTACCCACTGGCTTCGTCATACTTCAGCAACTCATCAAGTTGATGCAGGAATTGACATTCGGGTGGTAAAAGAAAACCTACGCCATAGTTTACTTGAAACCACAATGCGTTATCAACATACAGAATCAGATGCAAGACACAATGAAACCTCGTCTAAATTTGGAATAAAATAACAGTTAAGTGTTATGCAATCTATGAATTTAACCATATTTTAAGAGTTTAACTATTCTAAATAGCTTACTTGGCAAATAATTTAAATTAACACCTGCTAATTAATACAAGTTTTAGATGAATTATTGCTGCTGAACACAATAAATTTGTGGTGGACTATCAAGACTCCCTGCATCGCATTCAGTTCCAAACCCATCTTGACTAATAGCCTCATAATTGGTTGCCCCAGGAAGACCAGGCATACCAAATGAAATAGCAAAAGATGTAGTCCACCCATTACAATTAGCGTTAGAGGATTGCCAATCTGCGTCTAATCCAGTCCAACTATAATCGATTAATCCATCAATGGGATTAGTAATTTCACCAAAAATAAATATTTTTGATTCATTAGTTGAAAAAATTTTTAAATTTTCAGAATTAACATAAGTTGTATTAGCAGACATTATCCAATTACTACTCGGCCCATCAACACATTCAGAAGAAGAACATGCAATACGAGTATTACCATCTGATAGCATGGCTTTATAACCTACCCCAAAAACACTTTCACATATACCATCTGCTCCAGCAACACCGCCTAAGTTACCATTTGTAACAATCCCATCTGGTGTAACTAAAATTTTTGGATTCATAATTGACAGTAAAAATCTTTCATTATATTGATGAACCAATGTAGATTCCATTGTAATTTCCACATTTCTATTTGAAACGCTTGATCCTGCAACAAATACTTTAACTGCACATATTCGGCTTTCAGAACTAACATTACATGGTTCATTACTACTAATACCGTTAGCAGGATTAAAATTAGCGATTGCAATATGCTGCGAAGCAACAGTTGTGCCTCCAGTTAAGGCTGCAATAAGACTAGCAGACTCACCGATCCCAACAGTTTCGGGTACTAATGTAAATTTAATTACTGGGGCTGCGACTACTTTAAATGTTAAACTTTCATTAACTTGAGTAAAATTAGGAGATTGAGTTCTCATAGTTAAAATATACGTTTCAGGAGAAGCTGACTCCACTCTTGCAACTATAATACAAGCAGGACTTTCACTACTTACATAGCATGGTGTTGTAGCACTTGAAAAGATAATCGACTCAGATAAAGGAGCTAAACTTGACTCTTTTATTAATTGATTATCAATTAATCTGGCACTAGTCAGAGTTGCTGTAATCGAAAAAGATTCACCCTGTAATAATGATTCACCTTGATTTAATGAATAGGTATAAGTAATTAAAGGAGATTCTGAAGATGTTACCGCTGAAGAAGAGGATGAAGAACATGAAGCCACAAACGAAGAAAACAAAAATATTAAGCAAAATATAACAGACTTATTATGCATAAACTAAATTCCAAAAAATGTATTTAATGAATTTTACTTTAAAAGTTTAAATTGAATGCTCTATAAATGTCAAGTTAATATACATTTGGGCAGTTTACGAGTTTGAATAATAAACCCTTAATAATAAAGTATAAATTTCCCAATTTGAGACAATGCCTAAATTTTTGCCCACCAATTATCTTTAAAAAGTAACCATAGGTTGGCTTATTAATGATATAATGTTAAACATAAAGCATAATTTTATTTATAATAAAAAGCAATAATAACTCATTGCTTTTTTCTTGTGTTGGGATAAGCATATTAAAAATTTCATACAAAATTTTTCTTATAGATAATTGTGAGCATTTTTTAATTTTATCTATCATTCTAACTCTACACAAAATTCAATATTTAAAACTATGAATAGAAAGTTAACCTTAAAAGAAAGTAGCTCATGAAAAAAAACATATTAGCATTAAGCATAATAGCTTATTTACTAGTATCTTGTAATGCGGGATCTAGTAATAATAATCTTATAAAGAATAATATCACAGGAAAGGCCACAGATATAAGAATAAATGATTTTATTAGTACTAAATATCTGTATCTTGTTACGAATGGTGAAAAACAATGTTCAAACATAGAAAACGCTCAAGGATTTGGTCAAATTTCTCAATACCGCATCGAATCTGATGGTAATATTACCAATCTTAACAAACAAATATCTTTCACTTACCCGATACAAAGCGCATATTTAAGTCAGGGTTCAGCAGCTGGCGGAGCAATTTTACATGTATTATTAGGGTGCAACTCTTTAAAAATTTATGATATACCAATTGAAAATAACACACTCAACCCAATTAAAGAAATTCCTCATAAATTAGTGTTACCAGAAATTTCAGGATCAACCCAGAAACCGTTATATATTTCATATAAAGATTTTGATACCAGCAGACGCCTTTATGTAACAGGTTCTAGTACTTACCAATTTTCTAGCGAATGGTTAGGCATATATTCGAATACTCAAGATAACCTTTACCCTGAACAGAGTTACTTATTTAGATTATTTGGTTCATTAATGGAGTTTCAGCCATTTCAATTTGACCCTAATAAAAATTTTGGATATCTAAGTGGCGGTTATCTTTATGAAACTCAATACGGAGGTGGAGAAATACAGAAATTTATAATTAACCCTGAAAATGGTTTAATCAATAGCTATTCATCTGAGCCACAGACTAATTATGCAACTGTAGATAGCACCTATAGAATTATACCCGATGGAAGCCAAAGCTCGTATCGATATTCGATAACTAGATCAACAACTTCATCGGAAAACAATAAGATTGAAGTTACTCAAGAAAATCTAAGTTCAACTAAAATTTATGGTATTTATTCTCCTTCTAATAATACTAATTTACATGATCTTACAATCCATGGTTTAAGTCTTTATTATGACACTGGTAGTCGTAACGGCGTTAATAATATTTTTTTACAACCATTGATATCAAATGCTGCTGGATTTTTGAATAAAACACCTCTTATTATAGACCAAACAAACTTGTGGGAGCCTGTAAAAACCTTATTCTTGCCGGACATCACAGAAAGATCTATTCCAATAGCAGACCGTTTAGTTGTTCTCAGAAATAATAAAAATAATAACTTGCAAATACAAACCATTAGAGTTCTATTAAATAATAAATTTACACCAATTACAGAATCTAGCATTATAGAAAGTGGCACTAATAGTATCGTTGATGGATTTATTTATTAGTTATATTAATCTGGAAACACAAAATGCCTTTTAATAGCATCATTTTGAAAACCAAGCTTAAGCTTGGTTTTTATTTGCATGAACATCAAATATTTTTAATCATAAAGTTTTAAAATCAGATATTTTAATAATCTATTTTTTTACTTCAAAATATATCCAATAGTTACTCATCTAAAATACTAAAATTAAGCTAAAATACCAGCAAAATAAGTAATACACTATGATATAATGCTGCTTTAGTATTTTGAAGGAATCCTCTGTAATGTCAATTGAAATTTTAAATTCTCTAGAAAGAAAAACCACTTTTACAATAAACAAAAGCGAAGTAGACTTAGCCACAAAAACTGAATTAAAAAAATATATAAAAGATGCAAAAGTTCAAGGATTTCGTCCAGGTAAAGCTCCACTTCATATAGTTGAACAAATGTATGGTGGTAAAGCTTATGAAGAAGCACTTAATCGATTAATTAATCAACAATTTACTGATCTAGTAATTAAAGAAAAAATTAATCTTGCAGCATATCCTAAATTTGATTTAACTAGTAGTGAAGGTGATAGCTTTGTATTTAGTGCAAAGTTTGAAATTATGCCTGAAGTTAAAATTGGTGATTTAGCTAACCATACTGTGCAAAAATTCAACTGTTCTATTACTGATCCTGATATTGATAAGGCAATTGATAAAATTAGAAATCAACATGCAAATTACTTAGAAACTGACGAACCTGCAAAAGTTAATGATAAAGTCATAGTTGATCTATGTGGCAAATTAAATGGTGTTCCATTTGATGGTGGAAAGTTGGATAATCATACAGTTATTATTGGTCAAAACACTTTATTACCAGATTTAGAAAATGGTTTAATTGGATTAAAATCTGGCGAATCAAAAACAATTGCAGTAAAATTTCCAGAAAATTATCATAACAATGATCTAAAAGGAAAAGACACACAATTTGAAGTAACCGTTAAACAAGTTACAAAACCAGAGTTACCAGCATTAGATTCGGAATTAGTAAAGAAAATGGGTATTCCTGATGGTTCTATTGATTCTTTACGTAAAGAAGTAAAAACTAATTTAACACGTTTATCTGAATCAACACTTCATAATAAATTCAGAGAGAGCGCTCTTGATGCATTATCTAAATCAAGTCCATTAGATGTGCCCTATTCTTTAGTTCATGATGAAATTCATAATTTAATGGATCGACGTGAAGAAGAAATGAAGCGTTATGGTTACACTTCAGAACAAATTAAACTAACACATGAAATGTTTGAAAATGAAGCAAGACGTATAGTTACTTTGCGTATGCTAATCCAAAAATTTATCCAAGATCATAAATTAACAGTTAATGATGAAGACATTAAAAATGTTATAAAAAATATGTCAAATTTTTATGAAGATCAAGATCAGTATATTAAATGGTATTATGAAGATAAAGCTCGTGTTGATAATGCTCGAGCAATTGCTATGGAAAACAAGGTTATTGAGAAAATTTCGTCTATAGCAAAAACGGAAAATGCCGATATTAGTTATGATAAACTGGTAAGTGCATAGATTAATAGTTTCACTCTTATAATATACATATAAATGGAGAATAGTAATCATGAAAATTCATCAAGTTAAACAAAATGCTTTTGCTATGCCACTTACATCACCGAGTTATCCCAAAAGTGAATTTAAATTTATTAACCGTGAATTTTTAATTATTACTTATGAAACAGACCTTGAAATTTTACAAGAAATTGTTCCAGAACCACTGAAGGTGACTGATCCGATTGTAAAATTTGAATTTATTAAAATGCCTGATTCTTCAGGCTTTGGATCTTACACTGAATCTGGGCAAGTAATTCCAGTTGAACTAAATGGTCAAAGAGGTGGTTATGTGCATGCAATGTACCTAAATAACGTAGCTCCAATTTCCGCAGGACGTGAAATTTGGGGGTTTCCTAAAAAATATGCGACTCCATCTCTAGACGTTGACGTAGATACCATGGTTGGCAGAATAAAATACAACAGTGTTGAAGTTGCTCTTGGCACTATGGGATATAAATTTGAAGAAGTTAATCAAGTTAAGTTAAAAGAAGCCTTAGAAAATGATCCAAGCTACTTAATCAAAATCATTCCGAATTGTAATGGTAATGATCTAGATGTTTGCCAATTAGTAAAATACTATTTAAGAGATGTAGAAATAAAAGGTGCATGGTCAGGACCAGCTGATTTAGAGTTATTCAATCATGCGTTAGCACCAGTTGCACAATTGCCAGTAAAAAGAGTTATTTCAGGTCTACATTTTGTGAGTGATCTAACCTTAGGGTTTGGTGAAGTAGTTCATGATTATTTAAAATAATCTCTTAAAAGGAGTAGCTTAAAATGCAAAAACGCCAGCCTATTACTACAAAAAGAGCAAAACCGGCAGTTAAAAAGAAACTCTCAAAACCAGTTGCAACAATAGAAAAGAAAGCCTCTAAACAACTTGTCGCATATGTATTTCAAGGTGGTGGCGCTCTTGGGGCTTATCAAGTCGGAGCTTATAAAGCATTACGTGAAGCAGGTTACATCCCAGATATAGTTGTCGGTATTTCAATTGGTGCCATCAATGCAGCAATTCTTGCTGGAAATAAACGTGAAGATCGATTGGACCGCTTAAATCAATTTTGGGATAATATGACAACAAAAATGCCATTTCCCATGTTTAGTAATTATGGTCTATCTAAATTTCATCATTTTTGGAGTGCTGCAGCATCATTAATGATTGGCCAGCCAGGCTTTTTTACCCCAAAAGCTTTAAACCCCAATTTAATTCCTAATGCATCTCCGGAAGAATTAAGTTATTATGACACCACACCATTACGTAAAACATTAATAGACTTAATTGACTTTAACTACTTAAATGAAAAGCATGTACGTTTATGTTTAGGTTCAGTTGAATTAGATAGTGGTGAATTTGTATTTTTTGATAGTTTTGAACAAGAAATTTTACCTGAGCATATTATGGCATCTGGTGCTTTACCCCCTGGATTTCCTCCAGTTAAAATTGGCGATAAATATTACGTAGATGGTGGCGTATTTTCCAACACCCCAATTTCTAAAATTTTTGATGAATTTGCTGATTCAGAAAAACATATTAAACATATTTTATGCTTTATGATTGATTTATTTTCAATTAAAGGTCCATTACCACATAGTATGGATGGAATGTTAGAACGCATTAAAGATATCCGTTATTCATCACACACTAAACGCGCAAGTAGTATGTATGCAACAGCACAAAATTTGTCCCATGCAATCCATTATCTATCCTCAAAATTAACTCCTGAACAAAAAGCTGACCCACATGTTCAGAAAATTATGAAATTAGGTTATGCACATCGCTTAGATATGGTTCATTTAGTATATCATTCAGAAAAAGGCACTGAACTTGAAAGTAAAGATTATGAATTTAGCGCTGAAAGTGCTGATAAACATCGCATAATGGGATATACTAATACTAAAAACATGATTGAACGTGAAGAGGCACACTGGTTAAATTTACGTCATTCTGGAGTAACACTATTTGCTCAAGATTTAGATAAAACCTCATCACAAAGAATTAAATAGTTATATTGAAAGGAAAGCCATGTTAAATAACTTAAAAGGTAAAGTTGCAATTATTACTGGAAGTGCTAGTGGGATCGGAAAGAGAATTGCTGAACGTTTCGCTGAATTTGGGGCAAATGTTGTAATTGCAGATTTAAATTTAGCAAATGCTCAAGCGGTAGCTGATGAAATTAAAATAACTTATAAAACTGAAACTTTAGCTGTTGCAATGGATGTAACCAATGAAGAACAAGTAAATAGCGGTGTTGATGCAACAGTTGCAAAATTTGGAAAAGTCGATACATTAATTAGTAACGCTGGAATCCAAATTATTTCTCCTTTAGTTGATTTTCCATTCGATAAATGGAAATTAATGATGGATATACATGTTCACGGTGCATTTTTAACAGCAAAAGCATGTATGAAAAAGATGATTGAAAAGAAAAATGGTGGACACATTATTTTTATGGGCTCAGTTCACTCATTTGAGGCATCAAAAAATAAATCAGCTTACGTAACTGCAAAACATGCACTACTTGGGCTTACTCGTGCAATTGCTAAAGAAGGTGCCCCATATAATATTAGTTCAAACTTAATTGGACCTGGTTTTGTTAAAACACCTTTAGTTGAAAAACAAATTCCAGAACAAGCACAAGCATTGGGAATTTCTGAAGAGGATGTAGTTAAAAAAATCATGTTAGGTGAAACTGTAGATGGTGAATTTACTACAACTGATGATATTGCATGCATAGCATTATTCTTAGCAAGCTTTAGCACTAATGCATTAACTGGGCAATCAATTATTGCATCCCATGGATGGCATATTCAGTAATAAGTGCTGACTATAACTAAAGAGAATTGCTTTAAGTTATTAGTAAAATTTGGAAATAAACTTGATAGGTGAGATCAATGACTAAAATAATGAAATATTTTTATCTAGCAATTAAGATTATTACCTTTATACTCTTACTTGTTTTGGTAATCAATAATATCCAACCCGTAGTATTTAAGATATTAGGGCTTTATGAGTTGAAATTACCACTCATCTTAATCGTCTTAATTTTCTTTGGTATTGGAATTATTATTGGGCGTTTATTTGGAATATTTCATATGATTGAACTTAAAGCTAAATATAATAATTTAAAAAAAGAATTTGAAAAAATGAAAACTGTTAATAAATCTGGGGATTTAAATTGAATACAATCGTTCTTTGGTTACTAATAACACCTCTGTTCTTTGCATTTGGTTGGTTTGCTGGCCGTATTGATATGAAGACTGTGATAAAACAAGCCAAGCATCTCCCTAAAAGATTATTTGATAGTATTGAAGCTTTAATCGAAAATAAAACTGGTATTGCTAGTGATGATCTTCGAGACATAATTGAACAAGAACCACAACTAACTGAGTTACAATTAAGTTTAGGTAAACTATATCGTAGCCGTGGTGAAAATGATCTTGCAATTAAATTAATAACCACCCAGTTAACCTCTTGTTAACCATAGGCCGCATACTCGCT
>CALFYC010000135.1 GCA_937952895.1 uncultured Neisseriaceae bacterium | reverse complement strand
CGACCCCCAGCCGCTCGGCGAAGCGGTGCGGAGATACTAATTTATGACTGATTTGAAACTGCTGTTCAGTGTTATATCCGTCGTTATAGCCATCGGTGGTTATGTCCCGTACTTCCGAGATATATTTAAGCACAAAACAAAACCGCATCTTTTTTCTTGGTTTATCTTCTCAATCACGACGGGTATTATCTTTGCCCTTCAGATGAAGGGCGGTGCTGGGGTCGGCGGGTGGATTACACTGATTCTTACATTTATCTTTCTCCTTATTTTTATTTGCAGTTTTAATTTAATTTAAAACTGCTTTATTATTTATGGAATAATTATGTTAAATAAATATACGAATATTATTGATAGAAAAATTAGATTTGCTTTAGTTGGGTGTGGCAGAATTGCAAACAACCACCTGGCAGCACTAGAACATCATAATAAAGATGCTGAATTAGTTGCGATTTGTGATGTGGACAATAATAAATTACAAGCTTTTGCTGTTTCTGATGAAGTTAAAAGATATACATCTTTAAACGATATGTTATCTGATGGTGGTTTTGATATAGTTATTTTAACTACCCCAAGTGGACTACATCCTTCACAAACAATTGATTGTGCAGAAGCTGGATTTCATGTGGTCACTGAAAAGCCAATGGCAACACGTTGGGTTGATGGTGTTGAAATGGTAAAGTCTTGTGATAAAGCTGGAGTGAGACTGTTTGTTGTAAAACAAAATCGTCAGAATGCAACTGTCAAATTATTAAAGCAGGCAATTGAAGGTGGACGTTTTGGAAGAATATTTAGTATTGCTTGCAATGTGTTCTGGACTAGACCTCAGGAATATTATGACGCAGCCAAATGGCGTGGAACATGGGAGTTTGATGGCGGCGCATTTATGAATCAAGCCTCTCACTATGTAGATTTATTAGATTGGTTAATTGGACCCGTTGAATCGGTACAAAGCTATATTGCAACACTTTCTAGAAATATCGATGTAGAAGATAGTGGTGTGGTTGCAATTAAATGGCGTAATGGTGCGCTTGGAACTATGAATGTATCTATGCTAACTTATCCTAAAAATTATGAAGGTTCGATCACTATCATCGGTGAAAATGGTACTGTAAGATTAGGTGGTGTTGCTATTAATGAAATCCAGCATTGGGAGTTTGCTGATAAGCAAGCAGAAGATCAAACCATTAAAAATGCCAGCTATCAAACTACTTCCGTATACGGATTTGGACACCAAAGTTATTATGATAATGTTATAAAAACTTTAAGAGGTGAACAAGAGGCCTTAACTGATGGGCGTGAAGGTCTAAAATCACTAGAATTGCTAATTGCAATTTATCTCTCTGCAAGAGATGGTAAAAAAATCTGTTTGCCACTAGAGTATTAAATGCTAATTTGATGGCGAATTCATATCTATATTTGAATAATTATTATAATGTTTTAGTGTTAGATATAACATGGATCGTAAAAATAGTACTCTATTAGGTCTAATTACTGTAATTTTTAAAGTGGCCTCAGGTCTTATTGTTTATCCAATTGCCTTGAAATGCCTTAATTCTTTTGATCTTAGTATTTACCTGTTGATTATCAGTACAGCAAGTCTATTTGAGTTATTAGATTTTAACTTTACTGGTAATTTAATTCGATATTTTTCGTATATTGAAGGCGGATCACAATCCCAAGATAAGAATATCTTTATTGAAGAAAATTTCTCCAATTCAGGTAGCTCACTATTTTGTGAGCTACTTTTAATGGCTAAACTTTATTATAAATTACTATGCGTGTTTTGTTTTATTTTAATTGGTATTGGTTTTAGTTTTTATCTCTATTTTTTTACCAAATCTCATCATCAAGCTTTTTTTTATTATGAATGTAATTGGTTGTTATATTCTACAGCAGTTTTATTAAGCGTATATTTTATGTATCTGGCACCAGCTTTAATTAGTAAGGGTATGATTGATAAAGTAAATAAAATTTCTTTAATTTCTAAATTATCTGGAGTGATTGTTCAATTAATATTAATCTATTGGCTTGGGTTACCTGCATTATTAATTGGTGCTTTTGTTACAACAATAGTTGAAAGAACAATTTTATATAATTTATTTGCTAAAGTGATTAATTTTGATATAAAAATTAAATTAGATCAAAATAGATTTTGGTATATATTAAAGATATTTTGGCAGAATAATTATCGTTTAGGTTTAATTGCACTTATTTGGTTATTTTTAAATAAATTGAGTTCTTTTGTTGCTGGTTTTTCAATAACAGATACACATCAATTAGCTGAATTTTTGTTTTCCATGCAGATTTTTAGTTTAGCTTCTTTCTTAGCTAGTGTGCCAATTAATAATAATTTTTCCGATATAAGTACTTTTATTGTTAATAATAAGTCACAAGCAATAAAATTATTTTTAAAAAATAATAGACAGTCATTATTATTACTCATTAGTATAAGTATAGCCGTGGTTATATTCGGACACTCTATTTCGGAATTATTAAAATTAAAACACAGTTTTTTAGAAATAAAATATCTATTAGTTATAATCTTAATTAATATTTTAGATAAACAATTACTTAATAATAGTACGATGATTACAATTTTTAACCAAATCCCCATGCTGAAAGCATATCTGATTTCAGCAATTGTAATTACGGTATCAATTTTTATTGGTTGTTTTATTTTTCATCTGGGAATTTGGGGATTATTAATTCCTCAGTTAATAGTGCAATCATTGTATAACTATTGGTATTGGGTTTACTATAATATAAAATTAATGCTAATATCTGTCAAAGATTATAGCAATAGCTTGTTTTTAGGCAAAATTAATTTATGAAAAAAAAGGTATATATTAATGGCTATAATTTTAGTGAAAGCCGTAGTGGCGTACAGCGTTTTATGCTAAATTCGCTAGTTGCCATTGATCATATTTTAGAACAATCAAATATTGATGAGGCATTTGAGTTAGTAGTTTTAATACCTAAAACTATTCGACCATGGCCATTTAAGAAAATAGGTTTTAAAATAATAAAATCTAAGCTTAAAATAATTGATGAATCACATCTCTGGCAACAGTTATTATTACCATTATTTGTTCGTTCTAATTTTTTAGTAAATTTCTGTAATTTGGCACCATTATTTAAGAAAAATCAGTTAGTAGTAATTCATGATGTAATTCCATTTCGCTGTTCTACTCCTAGTCGTAAAAAATGGGAAATCTATTTTAGAATGATGATGAGAATTTTTATGCATCGCGTAAAAGTAATTGGAACTGTTTCTAATTTTTCTAAAAATGAATTGCAAGACGTAACAGGCATTACTCGAAAAATTATAGTAATTGGAAATAGTGGAGGGCATTTATTAGGAATTGATCCGAACCCAGATACTTTGTATAAATTTGGCTTAGAGCCTGGGAAATATTTTTTAAGTTTAAGCTCTCAAACTGAAGCTAGACATAAAAATTTTGCAAAATTATTAGAATGTAATTTAAATTAGAAGCTAGTAACAATAGGAGATCCAATTTTTACAACTAATAAAAATGTGATTTTTACTGGTAAAGTTGAAGATGATGAAATTAAAGCATTATATATGAATGCAATTGCCTTTGTATTTCCATCATTGTATGAAGGGTTTGGTATCCCACCCCTAGAAGCAATGGAGTGTGGTTGTCCAGTTGCTGTTTCTGATATTGATGTGCTTCATGAGGTATGCGGTGATGCTGCCCTTTATTTTGACCCACATTCAACCTATGAAATTGAACAAGCATTACATACCCTTTATATTGATGGTGATCTAAAACAGCAATTGATTATTAAAGGGCGTCAACAAGCTGCTCAATTCAATTGGAATGTAATTGGGGTAAGGATACTTAATTTAATTAAAGAAAATATTTAATATGAAAATATTAATGATTAAACGTGGAGCTTTAGGTGATGTATTAATGACAACTCCATTAATCCGTCAATTAAAGTTGCAAGATAAATCAATATCAATCGATTTTTTGATTGCAAAATCTTTTAAATCTGTAATCACGAATAATCCATATATTAATAATATCTATAGTATTGAAGATGTTTGGTTTAATTTGAAAAATATTTTTAGGTTATTTAAGGTTATTAGACAATTACGTAACAAATATGACTATGTATTTGTGTTAGATAAACATTATTATTTTGCATTTATGGCATCTTTAATTGGTGGTAAGGTAATTGGTTTTGGTCGTGATAAACTATCCAAGGTTTTCTTAACTAATTGGACTTTTTATAATGATTTAGATAGATATCAAGTATTATATTATCTAGATTTATTGAAAGTGACTAGTATAACTAGCCCTGATTATAATAATATACAGCTAGATCTTGTAATATCAGATAATGATAAGTCATACGTTGTAAATTACCTTAAAATGCATAATATCACTAATTTTGTAATAGTGGTAAATAGCGGCGGAAATAATCAGTTTGAGACAAGTGGTATTCGTATGTTACCTGATGATAAAGCTTTATACTTAATTGAAAATTTAGCTAAAAAGTATATCGTTTTATTAATTGGTGGAAATTTTGATAAACATAAATATTCTTATTATTGTGATACATTAAAAGATCCGCAAATAATAAATTTAGCAGGTAAGTTAAGTTTAGAACAAAGTGCGTATATAATGACATATGCGTTTCAAATTTACACCACAGATTGTGGAGCTATGCATCTAGCAATTAGTCAAAATGTCGATAATAAAATGATATGTTTTTTTGGGCCAACTAATCCAAATCATATCTTATCAGCTAATTTTAGAGGTCAGGTTTTTTGGTCAGATAAGAGTACATATGATGAAAATTATCAGCTTTATGGTAAACTAACAACAAAAAGGACATTTTTTAACAATCTAAATCTACAAAAATTATTTTTAAATTAGAAGTCAAAATTTGTCCGATTTGATATATAATAGCGTAATTTATTGTAGTTATTTAACTTTTTAGATATTGTAAATATAAATATGAAGATTGCTATAGTTTGCGATTGGTTAGTGACAATTGGTGGTGCGGAAAAAGTCTTAGAACAAATGTTAAAATGCTTTCCTGAGGCGGATATCTTTGCAGTTATAGATTATATACCAGAAGAAAAGCGCTCTATTATCTTAAATAAAACAGTAAGAACAACTTTTATTCAAAAACTTCCTTTTGTAAAAACAGGATACCGCAAATATTTAAGCTTTATGCCTCTTGCAATAGAGCAATTAGATTTATCTGATTATGATTTAGTTATTTCTAGTTCTCATTCCGTTGCAAAAGGGGTTATAACCGGGCCAAACCAGCTGCATATATGTTATTGTCATACTCCAATGCGTTATATTTGGGATTTGCAAAATCAGTATTTACATGAGTTAGGTTTAGAATCTGGGCTAAGGTCTCTAATAATTAGAATATTATTACACAAGCTTCGTCTTTGGGATAGTCGGTCGTCCAATGATGTAGACTACTTTATTGCTAATTCAAAATTTATTGCTCGTCGTATAGAAAAATTTTACCGCCGGGATTCTATAGTTATATATCCCCCAGTATCAACATTAAATGAGCACACAAATGTTACCAAAGGTGATTTTTATGTGACTGCTTCACGAATTGTTCCTTATAAAAAAGTTGATTTAGTTATTGAATCTTTTAAGCAAATGCCAGAAAAAAAATTAATAGTAATTGGTAATGGAAAAAGCATAAATAAAATCAAAGCAAAAGCTGCAGGATATTCTAATATTCAAATTCTAGGATATCAGCCGGATGATGTTTTAAAAACTTATCTTTCTCAAGCAAAAGGCTTTGTATTTGCAGCAGAAGAAGACTTTGGGATTTTGCCAGTAGAGGCTCAAGCCCTAGGGACTCCTGTTATTGCATATGGCAAAGGTGGGGTATGTGAAAGTGTAATTAATTTTAAAGACGACTCAGATAAGGCAACTGGGGTATTTTTTGTTAAACAAGATGTTTCATCAATAAAACAGGCAATTGAATATTTTGAATCAATTAGACATCTAATCAAAGCAGAGAATTGTGTCAATAATGCAGCTAGGTTCGCCAACAGTCGATTCTGTGAGGAATTTAAAGCATTTGTTTTAAATAAGTTTGAGCAATTTAATTTT
>CALFYC010000134.1 GCA_937952895.1 uncultured Neisseriaceae bacterium | reverse complement strand
AAATACCACGAAAATCGTGTTAACGGAAATTTCTAGGGTTTGCGGCTACAACCCCTATTACTAATATTGAATTAAATAAAATTACGCTTTACTTTTATATTTGAAAAATATTTGTATAAAGTTTTCTTGCTACATTTATTTAATTATACATTATTAAACTACTTGCAGTCAAGAGTGAACCCTAATTAGCAAAATAAAAAAAATAGCATAAATCATTCAGAAATAAAGATGCAATCATTATAAAAAAATCCAAAATTAATAAAATATTATTAAGAACATTGTTCAGGGAGTATTGTTTAATGGTAAATTCATGTATTAAAAAGCTTTCGGGAGGATAATGAGGCGATGTTAAGTTAGTATGAAATCATATATTAATTAAATTTAAAGGTTGAAATTTGAACAAAAATTTTATCATAGTGTATAATCGATTGTTTTCGAAAGAGGCATATCTTTAGAGCAATACGTTTTTACTCTTTATAAATTTATTGTAACTTATGTTTATGGGAAGGAGTTAATCATGAAAAATATAAGATTACTAGCTATAAGCCTTGCTCTTTTAGGAATGCTGCGTAATATAATGGCACTTACCACATGCTCAAATAATATTCAGGCCAAAAACTTTGCTTGCACTGCATCTAGTTTTGATGGTAATGTAATTTATACAAAAGCAGGATTAAGTTTTTCTTGTATAGCCATTAGTGAAAAAACTATTGATAATGCTTTTTATACTAAATCTACGTTTGATGGCAGTGATTATTTGTATCAATTAGATGAGAAAAATGATTTTACAGAAAATTTTATACTCCCGGAAATAGCAGGCGAAATGGGAATTGCCTCATTTAATACTAGAGAAACCACTGGCCCTATTGATATTTCATGTAAAAAAATATAGAACAAACCAATATTAAAATACTCATATAAAATGTTGCCGCAAACCCGTATGCACGTTTTATAGCGTTATTATAGTAGCTATACCAAAAATTCATTCTTGCTAAAATAAAAAATACTGCAAGGATTGGTGTCATAGCTAACCTATCTTCTGGAATAGAAATTGTTAGAGCTAAGCTTGCAATCATAAATAATAAAGTTTGTTCATGAGTATTATTTAAAATTTTTACACTTATATCAATTAATTTTGTCGATGAACCATCAATACCAATTGAAAAAAATCGCATACCAGCTATTTTACCGATCATAATTACCATTGGTAGAATTGCTAAAAACATTCCAAGGGCGAATATTTCAATACGTAGTGGAATATTTTGATGTGGCTTGATTTGAATAAACTTAGACAAATACCAAGAAAATAATATGGCCAAAATAGACGATATTGCCCCTAATAACATCGCTTTACGGATATATTTTTGTTCATTAGATAATGCCATAATTGATACCTTTAAAAAATCTCAGTTACTTTTCTTCTTTAATATTCATGACATTTTAAGTTTATAACTTTTCGCTATTAAGATATTTATCAATCGCATAATTGGCAAGCATGTCAGCACGTTCATTGCCAATATCACCATTGTGACCTCTAACCCAATGCCAGTCAATTTTATGTTCTGCGGCTAGTTGGTCTAACTCAAGCCATAAATCAACATTTTTAACATCTTTCCAATTCTTCTTTTTCCAGCCAAATATCCACTCGGTCATACCTTTTTGGACATATTGTGAATCCGTATAAATTGCTAAATGTGATTGGCGTTTAAGTAATTTTAAAGATTCAATTACAGCTGTTAATTCCATTCGATTATTCGTAGTATTGGGGCATGCTCCATAAATTTCTTTAATTGTATCTTTATATTTTAAAATAGCTCCCCACCCACCCATTCCGGGATTTCCTTTACATGCGCCATCAGTATATACTGTCACTATTGTTTGCATATTTTATTAGTTCCTAATTTAACTTGTAGTTTTGGGTTTTGAACTTCCTTAACTTTACCAACTAAAGTGTGTGTTACAACTTCCTTTGAGGCAACTAAAGCATAATTGTTTGCCATAGTTGGAAACCAGCGATTTCCAACTTTATTTAACCAAGATAAATATGAAAGATGGCGAACATTATTAAGTGGCGGTAGGTAATTAAAAAAATTTCCACCATCTATTCTAAAATTCAAAGTATTTAATTGTTGTTTTAAAGTGTTTAAATTAACAAAATTGGCTTTGGTAAGTAATTTTTCTTTATGCCCAAACCAATAAAGTAAGCTTGATTTATTGAAGCTGGTAATAATTAATTTGCCTTCAGGTATTAAAATTCTATAACATTCTTGTAACAAATGATGATAATTATGCGTAAATTCAAGAGTATGTGGACAAATAATTAGATCAATACTATTGCTTGCAATGGGTAAAAAGCGTAGATCACAATTAATATCACTGCCTAAAACATAATGATTTGGAATTTGATTACCCAGTAAAAAATTTATTTGTGGAAGTCCAATTTGTAGTGAATAATAGCCAAATAGATTATCTACAGTATTACGGTAAAAATTTCTTTCACTACGTAATACATGTCTTCCTAGTGGGGTGTATAATAACCATCTCTGCAGATTATTTAGAGTATCCATAATGAAAATAAAACACTTAAATGCATTTACTGACAACTATATTTGGCTTTTAGAGCTATCTAATGGGATCTTTGTTGTTGATCCAGGTGATGCTAAGCCAGTGCTTGATTATATCACAGCTAATGATATTGATATTTTAGGCATTTTACTTACCCATGATCATAATGATCATATTGGAGGAGTCGCGGAACTTCTTCAATTATTTCCAGATATTCCGGTTTATGGAACATGTGGACTGGCGAATAATTTTGTGATTGAAAATCAACAATTTAATTTAACTGATAAATTAAATGTTTCAGTAATTGAAACACCTGGGCATACTTTGCATGGGGTGTGCTATTTAATTAGCTTTGAAGAACAAAAGCATTTGTTTTGTGGGGATACTCTATTTGCTGCAGGATGTGGTAGAGTATTTACTATGGACTTTGAGGCAATGTTTAATTCACTCAATAAAATTAAATCGTTAGATAAAAATACGATAATTTATCCGGCTCATGAATATACAATTAAAAATATCAATTTTGCATTATCCGTTGACCATACTAATATTAACTTACGTTCACGTTTAACTAGTGAAATGAATAAGTTAGATACAAATAAGATTACTTTACCCACAGTTTTAGAATTAGAGCTTAAGACTAACCCATTTTTACGCACTGATTCTAAAGTTATACTTGAACAGTTAAATCAGCAAACTGGTTTGGAAATAAAACCAGGCTTGGATTGCTTTATAAAATTACGTGAACTTAGAAATAGCTTTTAAGAAAATTAATAATTAAGTGATTTCATTATTTTTTTCAAATCATTACCATTTAATGCTAATTTTTCTGGTATTTATGGGGTTTCTATCGGGATTTATTGATGCAATTGCTGGTGGTGGGGGATTAATTAGTCTTCCAGCATTACTATATACAGGAATTCCAATGGCATCTGTATTAGGGACAAGTAAATTACAAGCTTCATGTGGGACCGGGATTGCGGTATTTCGATATTACCAAGATGGGTTAATTAATTTTTTAACTGTGGTTCGTGGTTTAATAATGGGTTTAATTGGGGCTATACTCGGTGCAGTTACAGTAAATTACATTTCTAACCACTTTATGGCATTTATTGTTCCATTTCTAATGTTGGCGGTATTTTTAATCAACATTGTATTTAGAGATATTGGATTGAAGCCTGGCAAAAAAAGAATGTCAGATATAAAATTTTTTGCGATTTTTGGGTTTATTTTTGGATTTTACGATGCTTTTTTTGGTCCTGGAGTGGGAAATTTTTGGATTATTGCTATAGTTTTATGTCTTGGTTATGATTTTTTAAATGCATCAGGTTATGCTAAAGTTCTTAATTTAAAAAGTAACTTGTTTGCATTGGTGATATTTTTATTTTATGGTAAAGTAAATTTTACTTTTGGTTTTATCATGGCCATTGGACAGATTTTTGGGGGCTATACTGGAGCAAAAATGGTTATTTTAAAAGGCTCCAAATTTGTAAAACCCTTTTTTATTATGGTTGTATTTATAAATGTGTTATTATCATTTTATCAAGTGATTTCCCAGCATATAATAATCAACCAGCATAGTGTGCATTTTAGCTAATTTTAGGACTTATAATGACAGATAACAGTATTGCTACTTTAAAAACACCACCGCATTCAATTGAGGCGGAGCAAATGATTTTAGGCGGACTTTTATTAGATGAGGACTCTTATTTAGATATTATTGGAATCTTACATGAAGGGCATTTTTATCGTAAAGAGCATCAAATAATTTTTCATCATATTGTAAAACTTAAAAGTTTTAACCGTAATGTTGATGCTATAACTGTTTCTGAATCATTAAAACAAAATAATGAGTTAGATTATATTGGTGGTTATGAATATATTAATAATTTAGTTGAAGCAACTGCAAGTTCCAGCAATATTAAAAGTTATGCGGAAATCGTTCGTGAACGGTATATTTTACGTGAGTTAGTTAGAGCCGGTTCGGAAGTTGCAGATAGTGCTTATAATACCAATGGTCGTGATATTGATCTAATTTTAGATGAGGCTGAACAAAAAGTTTTTAGCATTAAAGATATCAATAGTTCAAATAAGCAATTTTCAGATCTTAAAGTCTTATTAACTAATGTAGTAGAACGAGCAATTCAAATGTCGCAGCGTGAAGATAAAAATGCAGTAACGGGAATTGCTACACACTATATACAGTTAGATGAATATACATCAGGGTTACAAAGAGGCGAACTAGTTATTATTGCAGGTCGTCCAGGTATGGGGAAAACCGCATTTGCAGTTAATATTGCTGAGAATGTTGCACTAAAAAGTAAACTTCCTGTTGCTATCTTTTCATTAGAGATGACTGGTGAGCAACTAGCGCAAAGGCTCTTAAGTTCTGTTTCTAGGGTTAGTCAAGGGGCAATTAAGCGTGGAGATTTAAATTATGATGAAATGGAAAAGCTGTATTTAGGGGTGAATGATCTAAAATCCGCACCAATTTATATCGCAGAAACTCCGGGGATTAATGTAATTGATTTACGTGCTAGGGTTAGGCGTCTAAAAGATCAAATAGGCGATTTAGGTTTAATTGTTATTGATTATGTGCAAATTATGTCAGGACTAGGTGATAATCGTAATTCAAATCGTGCACAAGAAGTTGCGGATATTTCAAGATCATTAAAGTCTTTAGCTTTAGAAGTTAGTGTGCCAATTGTATTATTATCTCAATTAAACCGTGAGGTAGAAAGTCGGCATGATAAGCGTCCTAATATTGCAGATTTGCGAGAGTCTGGTGCTTTGGAACAAGATGCTGATATTATTTTATTATTATATAGAGATGATTATTATGATCAAGATAGTAAGGAAAAAGGTTTGGCTGAAGTTAATGTGGCTAAAAATAGAAGTGGTAGCACGGGTGTTATAAAGTTAGCTTTTGTGCATAAATGTATTCGTTTTGAAAATCCTTATATTAATTATGAAGAATAAAGTAATTCAAGCAGAAAATATCTTTAGTATTTTACAAATAGAAAACCCAGCACCAACTACCGAATTGTGTTATTCATCAGCATTTGAATTATTAATATCAGTTGTGTTGTCAGCTCAAGCGACTGATATAAGTGTTAATAAAGCAACAACAAAACTATACAAAGTTGCAAATACTCCTAAAGAGATTTTGAAACTTCAAATAGATGGTCTAGAAACTTACATTAAAAGTATTGGCCTATATAAAACTAAAGCTAAACACATTATTAATTTATGCGATATGTTAATCAAAGAACATAATTCAACTGTGCCTGAAGATTTTGATGCTTTGATTAAATTGCCTGGGGTTGGTAGAAAAACCGCAAATGTAGTTCTAAATACTTTATTTGGACATGAGACTATTGCTGTTGATACTCATATTTTCAGATTAAGTAATAGGCTAGGTATTGCAAAAGGAAATACACCTTTAGAAGTTGAAAATAAGTTAATGGAAGTAATTCCTACTAGATATAAAAAGGATGCCCATCATTGGTTAATTTTGCATGGCCGATATATTTGTAAAGCAAGAAAGCCATTGTGTAATGAGTGTAAAATTTCACAATATTGTGATTATTATCTGGGACACATGAAATCTTAATTTTAGAGGTATTTAATTATGCGATTACTCCATACGATGATTCGAGTTACCGATTTAGAAAAAAGTATAGCATTTTATACTAGTGTATTAAATATGCAAATAATTAAGAAAACTGATTATCCAAATGGACAATTTACTTTGGTGTTTTTAGGCTATGGAAGTGAAGATAGCCATACTTTAATTGAATTGACTTATAATTGGGATACTCATGCATATGATTTGGGAACAGGTTTTGGGCATTTGGCAGTAAGTGTTTCAATGACGGAGATGAGCTATATTTGTAGTGTTGCCAAAGACTATTTAGGTAAAGTTACCCGAGAGCCGGGCCCTATGAAATTTGGAGGAAAGCATTATATCGCTTTTATTGAAGATCCGAATGGCTATAAAATTGAATTAATTGCTAGGGATTGATTCTTATCAATTTAAATTTATATGATGTCACATAAAAAATTTTTGCTAGTTATTGTTATTAGTATTATAGCTGCTTATTTATGCGGTCAATTTAATTTAATTGATCATATATTAAACCTGGATAAGTCACCTATAAAAACAAGCTTGACTATTAATCAGTCTCCCAATTTTGTATTACTAGTGAAGCAAGTTGGTAGTAGTGTGGTAAGCCTTGATGTTGAGCTGCCACAATTAAAACCCTCAAATGATTCAATTAATCAACTGCTTGGCAATGATAGTTTAAATAAAAATTATCCATTAAATAAAACGCGCCATGTATATGGTTCAGGTTTTATAATTAGTGAGGATGGATATATTGTAACGAGTAGCCATGTTATTCAAAATGCTTTAACTGTTAAAGTAAAAACAATAAATAAACTTGAATTAAATGCTCGAATTATTGGAGTAGATAATAATTCAGATATTGCATTATTAAAGGTAAATGCCCATAATCTACCAATAGTTAGAATTGGAGATCCGAATCAACTTGAAGTTGGGCAATGGGTTGCTGCAATTGGTGGTCAATTTGGGTTTGACAATTCGGTAACCCACGGTATTATATCCGCAAAAAATCGCAAATTATTAAATAAACCCAATTCATTTATTCAAACTGATGTGCCAATTAATCCGGGAAGCTCTGGTAGCCCTCTATTTAATTTGTCAGGAGAGGTGGTTGGGGTAAACTCCCAAATTTATAGTAGGATTGGTGGTTATATGGGAATAAGTTTTGCAATACCAATTAATTTGGTAATGCAAATCGTTAAAACTATGCAAGATCATTTATCGGTTATTGAGTTAAACCAATATGGTTTAGAACTAAGTAATTTAGCTCCAGAATTGTTACAAGATGAATCTTTAGGTGTGATCATAACTTGTGTTAAAGCTGATTCAGATGCAGATAGAGCTGGATTAATGGTTGGGGATAAGTTAATTGCAATTAACGGTAAAAAAATTACTAAAGTTGAGCAAGTTAAAGCCGAAATATCATCCGTAGCCCAATTCGTGTTAGAAGTGAATCGTGGTGGTCAAAAGCTTTTTATAACGATTATGCCAAAATAAATAAAAAATTAACATCTTATATATTTAGGTAATGCTATAATTCCGCTGTAAGCTAGGTATTATTTAAATTTAAAACCTTCGATTCAACAATAGTAATGGTCTTAGGTTCTATTCTAAGATTAAGATGATGCGGGGATAAGGAAATGACAAAACAGGCTAGTGAAAATAGAGATAAAGAACTGCGTAATATTGAGTCTAAACTGCATAAAGAATTACTTATTGAACGTGAAAAATTCAAAAAAATTGCTGAACAAGTTGTGCATGATATTCGATCTCCTCTTGCAAGTTTACAGATGTTGGTTTCTGTCTGTGATGATATTTTACCTGAAGAATATCGAGTAGCGTTGCATGGTGTTGCAACTAACATTGGCGATGTTGCAAATAGCTTAATCAATAAATATGTTCAGTTTGAAGATGCCTCATCTCAAGTGGGTGAGAGTGCGCCAATCTTGATTTCAACTTTAATTCTTCAAATTCTTACCGAAAAGAAATACCAATATAAAGATTTGGCGGTTAAACTAGAACATAAATTTATTCATTCGGCTAATTTTGCATTTATTACAGGCGATAGTGTGTCATTAAGGCTTATGGTATCTAAAATTATACAAAATATTGTAGAATCATTAGGAGATGGTGGAGGTGTCATCACTATTGAGTTAGATGCCGATAAAGAAAATGTTCATATTAAATTCAGAGATAATAGTAATGTGGTATCTCCAACTTTAGTTGATAAAATTAATAATAAGTCAGAAGCAAATAAGGACAATAGTTCATCTAATAATCGAATAACTCAGATTCGCGAAATTTTAGAACATAATCAAGGGACTCTTTCTATAACATCTAAGGCAAAAGAGGGGACTGTTGTTGTTACATCTTTTCCAAGATCTGCAAATGTTGATTGGATTGCTGAAAGTTTAGATGTGCGTGATCATGATATTATTGTTGTCTTAGATGATGATGCATCGATTCATGGTGCTTGGAGTGCTAGATTTGAAGGTGTATTATCAAAAAATTCATCAATTCAATTAAAACATTTTGAATTTGGACAAGATGTAATTGATTTTTGTCATAGATTATCACCTGAAGATAGAGAGAGAGTTTTATTGTTAACTGATTATGAATTATTAAAACAACGTTTAAATGGCCTACAGGTTGTCCAAGAGTGCCAATTCCCTCGATCAATATTAGTTACTAGCCATTATGCTAACAAGGATATATTTGCTGAAGCGTGTAAAATGAAAATTAAGATTTTACCTAAAAGTTTAGCTTCAGATATTAAAGTAACAGTGCGTGAAAGTCCACGTCCAAATTCATCATCTAAAAAGACTGATGCGGTGATTATTGACGATAACCAAGTTTATGTGCGTATGTTGGTAAGATTTGCTTTTGCTGGACAAACAGTGGTTGAATATCAAGATCCTTACTCATTTTTAGAAGATTTATTTAAATATCCAAAAGATGTCAGAATTTGTATTGATAACCATTTTGTAAATAGTAATATTACAGGAACCGAAATTGCTAAATTATTACATGAGCAAGGTTATAAGAATTTATTTTTACTATCGGGCAAAGATTTTAATATTAATGAAATACCTAAATATTTATCAGCAATTTCAAAAGATGATTTAGAAGGAATAAAAAGTAAACTGGATAAACGTTTAATGTTTGGTAGTTAAACATTTATGTTTTGAAAGATTGACTAATCATTTTAATTAAAGTATAATCTATTCTCTAAATTAATGCCTTAGTATAAAATAATTGCTAAGGTCTAATTTTATCTCTAGCCGAAATGGTGGAACTGGTAGACGCGCCGGACTCAAAATCCGGTTCTGGCAACAGAGTGTGGGTTCAAGTCCCACTTTCGGCACCACTTAAAATTAATAAATTTCAACATATGTAGTTAAAATATCTTATCAAAGATATTAATTTATAAATAATCAAGCAATTAAAAAATAATCAAAACTTTAAATAATTGTAATATAGATTTTATTTTTATTTTTTATGATTTTAAAATTAGAATTTATTATTAAAGATGGCATACTGTCCCAACAACTATTAATCACTTGACGATTAAATTCAACAATTTGTTTTTGTGAGGGCAAGGCTAAATTTGTCTGACAAATAAAGTAATTTAATAAATTAATTTGTCTTTGTTCAGATAATTTAATAAATTCTT
>CALFYC010000133.1 GCA_937952895.1 uncultured Neisseriaceae bacterium | reverse complement strand
GATTTATTGGTACTAATCTTTGCACGAAAACTCCTAGGTTTATTTTTTGCCCCAAAAGAACTTCCAGGCTTAGAGGTATTACTTTTACTCTTAGATATTTTAGCTCGGCCATAACTATTATGAGACACGTGTGGGGTTTTAAGATTTGCCATTGCAATATTCATTGCATGTGGATTTGGCTCAAAACCAACAACAACCTCTTGTTTAATTTTTTTATTTAACAAACGTTCAATCGCAACTAAGAGTTTTTGTTCATCTGGTGATACTAATGATAAAGCATCCCCAGATTGACCAGCCCGGCCAGTCCTACCAATTCTATGCACATAATCTTCTGGCACATTTGGTAATTCAAAATTAATAACATGAGGCAGATCAACAATATCAATCCCACGAGCCGCAATGTCTGTTGCAACTAGAACATGTAGTATTCCTTCTTTAAAATGTGTTAAAGCTTTTACACGTGCTGATTGACTTTTATTGCCATGTATTGCTAAAGAGTTAATCCCGCGATTAGTTAAATATTCTGCGAGTTTATTTGCACCATGCTTTGTTCTAGTAAATACTAAAACTTGATGCCAATTATTCTTTTTTATGAGTTCAGATAGCAATGCTCGTTTTTTGCCGCTATCAACAGAATAGACTTGGTGCGTGATCATTTCTGCTGTACTATTCCGTGGCGTAACCTCAAGCCTTTCAGGCTTATTTAAAAATTTATTAGCTAGTAATTTTATCTCTTCAGAAAAAGTTGCAGAAAATAATAAATTTTGTCTTGCGCGTGGTAATAAATTTAGAATCTTCTTTATATCATGAATAAAGCCCATATCAAGCATTCTATCAGCTTCATCTAAGACTAAAATCTTAATTCCAGATAAATCAACAGTTTTTTGTCTAATATGATCAAGTAAACGTCCAGGTGTAGCTACCAAGATATCTATTCGACTACGTAACTGTTTAATCTGTGGGGTAATATTCACTCCACCAATCATAGACATCGAAGTTAATTTCAAGTATTTACCGTATGTGCTAATATTTTCTTCTACTTGCACAGCCAATTCACGTGTTGGAACTAAGACTAAAGCTCTAATTTGTAATCGCTCTTCCGAACGCATTTTAGTGTTATTGTCTGCTAATAATTGTAAAATAGGTAGCATAAAACCAGCAGTCTTACCGGTTCCAGTCTGAGCAGCAGCTAATAGATCTTGACCGGATAAAATAACAGGAATAGCTTTAGATTGGATTGGAGTTGGAGTTTTGTAACCTTGATCAGATATTGCACTAAGGATTTCATCACATAAACCCAGATTTGTAAATGGCATATATTTCCTAAAAATAAAACAAGAGTATGAAATAGTAGGACAATTTTGGTATTACTACTTATGAGGAGCAATATCTAATTCTACTTTACCAAAATGGAGAACTTTCGGCTTATTATGCTACTTTGACGAGCTCTTTACTGTTTCAATAAATTTGGCTGATGTAGTTTTGAAGTGGAGTTTTCTGCACTTGAGCTGCTAATTATACCACTGCTGCCATTTTAAAATAATATAAATAATATTTTTAACTTTCTAACTAATGAATAGTAAGTAGAAGAACATATTACAAAACCATGATATCAAATAGTATCTTATTCGCAACATATTTAAAATATGCTAAAATCATACAGTAATTTTAATTCAAAGTAAAAACAAACTTCTATGGAAAAAACATTTGAGCAAAATAAAAATTGGATATATAAAGCAGTAATTCTCCTTTCAATTAATGGAGGATTTGTAAATTCAATAACTTTTGAAAGTTTCTTTCATAATCCTGTTGGCTATGTCACTGGAAACATCACTTTTGCAGCATTATATTTAGCAGATATGCAAACTCTTAATTTTATTGATGTTATCGGTGCAATAGGAGGATTTCTGCTAGGCTCAATATTGAGTGGCTTAATTATTCCACATAATTATTATCACAGAGATAGTAAATATAATCTTGCTTTCATAATAGAAGCTTGTTTATTATTTTTAGGCATGTTGGGTTTAATAGCACAAATACCAACAAGTAAATATTTGTTAGCTGTGGCACTTGGTTTACAAAACGGTTGTATTACACATTATGGAAAATCCATGATAAGAACAACTCATATGACAGGAACTACAACCGATTTAGGAATTTTGATAGCACATAAACTAATAAAACATTACGATGTTCCAATATGGAGATTATTAATCAGATTATTCTTACTTCTTGGCTTTTTTATAGGTTCAGTATTTGGGATAATTGCATACAAAACTATTGGATATTATGGTCTAATTCTTTCTGTAATAATATGTGTAATAATGCTAAAGTTGAATATAGCTAAAGTATTAACTAATAAACTATTACAGGACAATATATAAAATTTATTTAAAAATATATTTATTCCAAAATAATAACACTGAATTAACACTATATTTTGCGAAAATTCGCAAAATTATACATTTCTATTTATACTACCAATTGGTTAGAATGATTAAACCTAGACATGAAAATAACCACTAAAGTAACTAATTCGTTTCCAAATCCACAGAATGCCTTATATTTAATTACTGATGTTTGTATGCATGTGACAGAAAACACTTATAAATATGCAGTTCCATAATTTTCAAGCGCAATAGTTGAACTAAAGAAAATTAAAAATAAAATTTTAAATCATATACAATTTAGTTGACAGTATCCAGTATTAAATATACATCAATGGCTTATTTTACAATGTATTTGATGGACTTTATTGATATTGGAATGGTTTCGGGGGCTGGATTTGAATTAACCACCGTTAAATTATTATAATTTAAACTAATATATTTCTTATAACACTTTTAATTGCACATACTATATAATTACTGAAATATAGTTACCTAAGCTATATACATGAGTATATTTAACCCTAAGGAGTCAAAATGAAATCTATTAGATCAAAATTTGTAATTATATATATGGCTGGGCTCTCTAGCATAGCTCTTGCAGATCAGTGTCCAAAAAGTGGTTCAACAGTAATTCTATCAAGTGTAGCAGACTTAGAAAATATTTCTCAATGTGTTAATATATACAAACAATCTGAAAGTGGAGTTACTTATGAATTAGAAAGTGATATAAGTTTAAGAAATATTAATTTTACTCCGATTGGTGATGGAAATACTTATTTTAGAGGAACCTTCAATGGTAATAATCATTCAATCAGTGATTTATACTTAGAAAGCGGACGATCTGCACCAGTACCATATGAATATTCATTTTACTGGGGCTTATTTGGTGCACTTGGGCCTAACTCTATTGTAAGAGATTTACAGTTAAATAATTTTAACTTTGTAATTCGTGAATCTGATATTTGCGGTGGTGCATTGGCCTCTTATACAGAGAATGCGAAAGTATCAAATGTTTCAGCAAATATAAAGATAGATACTATGGCATACCAGCAGTACATTGCAGGATTAATTGGTTGTTCAATGTTTACCAATATTGAACATAGTTCAGCAGCAGTTCAAATTAATGGAACAGGTGGAATATTTTCTAGCGGAGGTTTAATTGGTCAGTTATATAGTAGCAAAGTTAAAAATTCTAATTCATCAGGTAATATTAGCGCAAGCAGTCTTGATGAAACAGGAGGTTTTATTGGATCATCATATACCAACGATACCGATGAAATAAGTATTAATAATAGTTATTCAAATACAAATATAAGTGGCATTGGACATCATAACGGTGGGTTTATCGGAAGCTTTGATGGAGAAGGCATTATAACTAACAGTTATGCTACAGGTTACATTAAATCTTCTGGAGGTGGATTTGTTGGCTCAGTAGGAAGTGGAACAAAAATTAATCCTTTAACAATAAGCAATATATATGCAACTGGAAAAGTTCAAAATGGCAGCGGCTTATCTGAATATTATAGTGGAACATATTCATCGTGCAGTAATAGTTATTGGGATACCCAAACTACTGAAGAAAGCACTTCTTTAATATGCTCTACTGGAGGAAGAACCACTCAACAAATGAATATCGAATCAACATTTACTGGTTGGGATTTTGTTAATACATGGATAATTGATTCAACACACAACCATTATCCTTATTTAAGAACAAATCCTTAATATAACTATTTTAATAAAATGAAGGGGCGTGTATTTAAATCAAGCCCCTTTTATTTTTAATATTAATTAATATTATTTTTTATCATCTTTTACTTCAGTATACTCTGCATCAATAACTTCATCTTGTTTATGATTTCCAGATTCACTATCAGATGTGGCACCATCTGCCCCTGCAGCAGCGGCACCTTGCTGAGCTTGCATATCTTGGTACATCATCTCACCAATTTTTTGTGAAGCAGTCATTAGAGCTTGAACTTTTTCATCGATTTTAGCTTTATCATCACCTTTTAAAGCCTCTTCAACTTCTTTAATTGCAGCTTCGACTTTTTCTTTTTCAGAAGCTTCAACTTTATCACCATAATCAGCTAACGATTTTTTAACCGAATGAATCATTGCATCTCCACTATTTCTAGCTTGCACAAGTTCAGTAAGTTTTTTATCTTCTTCAGCATGAGATTCAGCATCTTTAACCATCTGTTGAATTTCATCTTCAGATAGTCCAGAATTCGCTTGAATTGTAATTTTATTTTCTTTGCCAGTTGCCTTATCTTTAGCTGAAACGTGTAATATACCATTAGCATCTATATCAAAAGTAACTTCAATTTGAGGTGTTCCACGTTGAGCAGGAGCTATATCACCTAGATTAAACTGACCTAAACTCTTATTTCCAGCAACAACCTGACGCTCGCCCTGTAATACATGAATTGTCACAGCAGTTTGATTATCTTCAGCTGTTGAAAAAACTTGTGATGCCTTCGTTGGAATTGTTGTATTTTTATTAATTAGCTTAGTCATTACACCACCCATAGTTTCAATGCCTAATGATAATGGAGTTACATCTAATAATAATACATCTTTTCTATCACCAGATAATACTGACCCTTGAATTGCAGCACCTACGGCTACAGCCTCATCTGGATTCACATCCTTTCTAGGCTCTTTATTAAAGAATTCTTTTACTTTATCCTGAACTTTTGGCATACGCGTTTGTCCACCAACTAAGATAACATCATCAATATCAGTAACTGATACACCCGCATCTTTCATAGCAATTTTACATGGCTCAATAGTGCGTTCAATTAAATCATCAACTAACGATTCAAATTTAGCACGAGTAATTTTCATAACCAAATGCTTAGGACCAGCTGCATCCATGGTAATATATGGTAAATTAATTTCAGTTTGTTGAGATGAAGATAATTCAATCTTTGCTCTTTCTGCTGCATCTTTTAAACGCTGCAAGGCCATCACATCTTTCTTAAGATCAACGCCCTGCTCTTTATTGAATTCAGTAATAATAAAATCAATTAATCTTTGGTCAAAATCTTCACCACCCAAGAATGTATCACCGTTGGTTGATAATACTTCAAATTGACTCTCTCCATCAACATCAGCAATTTCAATAATTGAAACATCAAAAGTACCGCCACCTAAATCATATACAGCAACTTTACGATCACGGCTTTCTTTTTTTGATAAACCAAAGGCTAATGCTGCAGCTGTTGGTTCATTAATAATACGTTTAACTTCCAATCCAGCTATACGACCCGCATCTTTAGTTGCTTGACGTTGGCTATCATTAAAATATGCTGGTACAGTAATAA
>CALFYC010000132.1 GCA_937952895.1 uncultured Neisseriaceae bacterium | reverse complement strand
TGTCTTAATCCAGCACCGACAACTGTCATTACATCTTCATGCAATAAACCTGCTTTTAGAAGTTCGGAAATAACATAGGCAACCCCACCTGCGGCGTGGAAATGATTAACATCAGCCTCTCCATTTGGATAAACTTTGGCTAAAGATGGGACATGCTTAGAGATTTCAGAAAAATCATCCCAATCAACAATAATTCCACATGCTCTAGCAATTGCTGGAATGTGGATGGTATGATTGGAAGATCCACCAGTTGCAATTAAACCAACAATTGCATTTACAATACTTTTTTCGGTAACAATTTCGCAAAGTGGAGTAAATTTACCTTTTTGCTGAGTAATTCCAACTGCGGTTTTTACTGCATAATTAGTTAATGCTTCACGTAATAGAGTATTTGGTGATACAAATGCACTACCTGGAACATGTAAACCCATTATTTCCATTAGCATTTGGTTACTATTGGCAGTTCCATAAAAAGTGCAAGTTCCAGGTGCATGATAAGAACCCATTTCTGATTCTAATAGAGCTTCTTCGCCAACTTTTCCTTCAGCAAAAAGTTTACGTGTTTCAGCTTTTACTTTATTAGAAATTCCACTAACCATGGGGCCAGATGGTACAAATACAGTTGGTAAATAGCCATAACTCAAGGCGCCAATTAATAACCCAGGAACGATTTTGTCACAAATTCCAAGACATAGCGCTGCATCAAAAACATTATGTGAAAGTGCAATAGCGGTAGATAAGGCAATTACATCCCGAGAAAATAGGGATAATTCCATACCGATATAACCTTGAGTAACACCATCACACATAGCTGGAACTCCACCAGCAACCTGAGCAGTAGCTCCAACCTCCATTGCAGCATTTTTAATTTGTTCAGGATAACGATAATAAGGTTGATGAGCAGATAACATATCATTATAAGCGGTTACAATAGCAATATTGGGGCTATCAATTTGCATGAGTTTAATTTTAACTTTATCATTTTCGGCAGCCATTGCATGAGCGCGATTGGTGCATCCTAGTTGATCACGCCTCACTTTTTTACCATAATATGAATGCATTAAATTCAAATATTCACTACGAGTTTTAGCGCTTCTTTCAGTAATACGTTTCGTTACGACTTCAATTACCGGGTGTAATGTAGGCATTAATTTATCCTTTTTGATTAAAATTTTAATCTATTTTTTACATGTATAAACCACCATTAACGTGAATGGTAGAACCAGAAATGTAGTCAGCCTCAGGACTTACTAAGAATTTAACGCTATTGGCAATATCATTTACATGACCTAGGCGTCCTAAAGGAATATTTTTGATATATTGTGCTTTTAATTCTTCAGGTAATTTATCTGTCATATCAGTTTCGATAAAACCAGGTGCAACGCAGTTAACCGTAATATTACGGCTACCTAATTCTTGTGATAATGATTTAGAGAATGCTACTAAACCAGCTTTAGCGCTTGAATAATTTACTTGGCCTGGGTTTCCGGTAAAGCCAACAACAGAAGTTATATTCACAATTCTTCCAAAACGTAATTTGGTCATTCCTCGAATAACGGCTTTAGTTAGTAAGAAAATTGCTTTTAAATTAGTATTCATGACATCATCCCAATCTTCTTCTTTCATGCGAAGAAATAGACCATCACGAGTAATCCCCGCATTATTTACCAAAACACTAATATCACCATAAGTTGCTGTAATATTACTCACAATATTTTCAATTTGTGTTTTATTGGTAACATTTAAGACCATTCCAGAGCCACCTAATGGTTTTAGATATTCATTAATTGTATTAGCACCCGACTCTGATGTTGCAGTTCCAATTACTAAATAACCTGTTTGAGCTAATGTTGTGGCAATTGCTTTACCAATGCCGCGAGTTGCTCCGGTTACTAAGGCAATTTTTTTAGTATCAGTCATAATCGATTTTCTCCGTTTAATTTAATTGTGTTATTGTGTTAGTTAAATCAGATTTAGTGCTTAAATTATAGCTAATTATATTACTATCAATGCGTTTATTTAAACCAGATAATACTTTTCCAGGACCACATTCAACAATATTTATAATTCCCAAATCAACAATTTGTTTAATTGTGTCAGTCCAAAAAACTGGTGAATACAATTGCTTAACTAAAGCATCTTTAATTAGATTTGGGTCTGAGAAATTTTTTACATTATAGTTATGAATTACTGGAATACTTGGTAAATTGAATTCAATTTTTGCAATTGCTAGAGCTAATCTTTCACTGGCACTATGTAATAAAGCACAGTGAGATGGAACTGACATGGCAAGTGGTTGCACTTTCTTTGCGCCTTTTTCTTTTAAAATTACAGAAGCACTATCAACAGCGGATCTATTTCCGGCGATTACCACTTGCCCTGGTGAATTAAAATTAACACCAGCTACAATTTGACTTAAATTTTCAGAAACTTGATTACAAATAGAAACTACGGTTTCATTATCTAAACCCAAAACTGCAGCCATCGATCCTTCACCAGGAGCTACTGCATTTTGCATAAATTCAGCTCGTAATTTTACTAATTTTAAAGCATCTTCAAATTTGATAACACCACTTGCAACTAATGCTGACCATTCGCCTAAACTATGACCTGCCATAATTTTGGGTAATTTATTTGATTTTTCAAGATAACTTAAATAAATTGCATAACTTGCAGTTAGAATTAGTGGTTGAGTATTAACTGTTTGATTGATACTATCTGCAGTTTCTTCTTGCAGCATAGCTAGAAAATCGATATTTAAAATTTCCTGTGCAATTTTAAAGGTATTTTTAACAATGTTGACTTCATTAAATCCATCCATCATTTTTAAAGTTTGCGAACCCTGACCGGGAAATATAAATGCGAAATCCATACGTAGTCCTTTTAGTTATATTCAGGTGATATTATAACAAAAAGTATCAAAAACAAAAATGCCATATTTTAAGATATGGCATTTATTGGTTTAATTAACCTTATTTAGTTTAGATGGAGTTATACATAAAAAGTAACATACAATACCAAATGTGATATAGATTATAAATAGTAATGGTAAAATCAATGCAGAATGTATTGGAAATAATCCTAACACCATTACTATGATTACCGCATAACTCATATTTACAAAACTCATTAAGGCCGATGCGTTACTTTTATCTTTGGATGAGCTTAAAGCTATTGCTGAACCATTGCCAAAAATAAAAGAAAAGCCGATGTAAATTAGAAACATTGGTGCAAATAAGCTTATAACTAGATGTGGATAAGTTTTTAAACTCATAAAAAGAATAATTACACCAAATAAGCTAATTAAAAGGCCAATTTTAATAGATTTTTTAGGTTCAAATATTTTACCTAAGTAATTGGCTAATAATGAGCCAATTACCATGCCGATTACAGGTACAAAGTTATAAATACCATACTGTTCTGGAGTAATACCAATTATATTCATGGCAATAAATGGAGCAAGAGCTGCAAAGGTATAAACCACACAAGTGCCAGAACTGACAAGCAGTCCACCAAAAACCACTTGACGGTTAAATTGATTTATATAACTGTTAATTAATCTTTTTGGTGCTAGGGCATCCAATACTTTATTATGGACTACCTCTGGTAGTAATGATCCAAGGATCAGAATTGATATACCATAAATTAACATAAAATAAAATGAGCTAACCCAACCACAATGGCTGACCAAAAAGCCACCGATGAAAACCCCCAAACCTGGAGTAATTGCAAAAGCAATTGTAAGTAGACTAATAACTCGAGCGTGTTCTTTTTCATGGCAAATTTTACTTGATATGATAAATGACATAGTTAGGCCACCGCCAGCACCCAAAGCCATACAGAATCTGCCAATTAATAAAAGTTCAAAGGAATGAATATAGCTAGATGCAATACACATAATTGCACTAATAATTTCAATGGTTGAGGCTAAAATAATAGTGGTTCTACTACCATAGCGATTGGCTAAAGGTCCGTAGAGTAATTGACCTAACATATAGCCAAATAAATACCAAGTAACAGTTAATCCTGCTTGTTGGCTATTAATTGAAAAAAAATTGGCAATTAATGGTAGCCCAGGGGTAAATGAAATTGCCCCAATTGATCCAAATGAAATTAATAGCATTAAGATAATTAAATATTTTATTTTCACGGTTTTTCCCTCATAATTTACATGAATTCATAAGTAAGAATAAGTATTAACTGGTATAATGCTTACTCTGAGATTAATTTATATTCGTTATTATACATTGCGAGTTTTAATTTGTCAATACTCGTAATAAAAGTTAAGGTTTGTCAAAATATATCAATGACTAAATGAGATATGCATAAATTTTTATTAATTGGTAGTGAAGAATTCACCTTAGCAGATAGGCGGTTTTATAATTGCTTATTAGCTAAAGCTATACCAGAATTGCCTAAAAAATTTGATTTTTCAATAAACCTGAATGATTTGGAAAATGTATATGGTTATGGGATACCAGAAATTGATGAAGTGAAAATTTCAATTAAGAAATTAATTAATACACATATAGAATGTATAAATAGCGCTAAGGAAAATTGTTGGTTAATTACCCCATTATTTAATTACATTCAATATGATAAAAGTGGTGCTTTGGAATATTCTTTTAGTAGTAAAGCGGCACAATTATTAATAATTCCAGAGTATTTTGAAAAGCATATTATCCAAGCCCATTTTATCTACAAATACAGTATCTCACTTTATGATATTTTGTCGAAAGCTTATTTCAAAAAGTGCCTAAATCTCCTAATTAGTGTGGATCAATTACGTAATGCATTGGGAATTAACTCAAGTAAATTTACTAATTTTAATGATTTAAAACGCTATGTTTTAGAGCCATCATTCAAAGAGATTAATGCTCATGCATCATTCTCAGTTAATTTTAAAACTAAATCTAGCGGTCGTAAAATTACGGAAATAGATTTTATTTTTACAAAAAAAGCTTATAAATATCAACATTTCCATGCAAAGCAGTTAATATCTGATGAACTCCAGGCGTTTTTTATTAAAAATCCAAATTTAGTAAAAGCTTATAAATATTTAGTAAATACTAAGACTGAGGAAAGAGGTCGGTTATTTAATTTGGCTAGAAAAAGTGAACTTGTAAAAAATAACTATCTAAAAGATGAAGATGTAGATAATCCAGGCTTGTGGTTCAAATTTATTAAAGATAAATTATTATAAGAATTAGATCCATTTGGATTTAGTCGGATTTCTTGAAAAATTGTGTAGTTAAATCTAAATATCTTTAAGCGCACTTAATCATCTATATACTACTTTTTAAATACTAATATTGTAAATGTGTCCATCTTATAAATAAATCATTGAATTGTAGGTTAGATTTGTCTATTAGAAAGTATAAATATTCTGGGACGATATTTAAAGTGCCATTTATCGAGATAATGACACCATATTATTTCAATTCCTCTTTACTAGAAGTTTCTTTATCTTTTAATGCCGTAAACAAGGCTTGATTTTGGATAAATTCTGCAGATCAGCAATGCTTTCATTATCATTGTTAAATTGTAGCAATAAGTTATAATCTTTAATATATCGACAAGATTTAATTTTTATGAGGTAAATTAAATTATTTCTCTCAGCAAATTTGGTGGTTTATCAGTTTCGGAAATCTATATTTTATTATCAAAGAGTTATCATTAAAAGTGAGAAACTACCCCAAAAATTATGAAAAGATAGATATTAGTGAAATATGCTACAATTTAGCTTTGATATCAATAAAGTATAGATATCAATTAGCTTATTTGTAATGATTAATTTTGAAATAATTACCTTGAAATATGATACAATATGCATATAATTAATAAAAAAATAATGCGGTAAAAATAAAGGGGTACTTATGATCTTATCAAATCATTTTTTAGTAGCAATGCCAAGTGCGCAGACTGATTTATTCACGAATAGCGTAGTTTATATTACTGAACATAGCAATGTATCAGGAACTGTAGGTGTAATTATTAATAAACCTTTGGGTAAAACATTAAAATCAGCTTTTCAGGATATTGATTTATCCGAGTATAATCCTAAATGGGGCGAAAATCCATTATATCTAGGTGGGCCAATTAGTTCCGATAATGGGTTTGTATTGCATAGGTTGATTGATACACCTGGTAAATTATTTGAATTAACTAATAATAAAAATGTATTAGATGAAATTGCAACCAGTAATTTTAGAGATAATTTATTTGTTTCAGCTGGATATTGTTCTTGGTCAGCTTTGCAATTAGAAAATGAAATCGTAAATAATCATTGGTTAGTAGTTAAAGCTGATACTAGCTTAATTTTTGATGTTGATCCATTAAATCGCTATATTGAGGCATTAAAGTTGGCAGGTATTCGCGACATTAGCAGACTTTATTGTGGCGGAGAAGTGTTTGCCTGAAAAGATTAATAAATGGCTAATGGCTTTTGATTTTGGTGAATCAAGAATCGGGGTTGCAGTTGCAAACACATTATTGCAAATTCCCCATCCATTAGCTACGATAACTGGTAAAAATAAATTTGAAAAATTCGATAAAATAGCCAAATTAATTGATAAATGGCGCCCATCCGAACTCATTGTCGGTATGCCAAGTGCCAGCGTAGATAAAGAAGAATTAATTGCCCATATTGTGAAATTTACTAATCGATTACGTCACAAATTTAAATTGCCAGTAACTACAGTGAGTGAAGATTTTAGTTCAAGTGAAGCATCGCTAAAATTGAATGAACAAGGAGTGCGTGGCTTATCCCAAGTTGGTAAGTTAGATGAACTATCAGCATGTGGTATTTTACAAGTGTTTTTTTCTGAGAAATAAATGATTTTTGATAAGAATTTTGATGTAATTGTGGTAGGTGGTGGACATGCAGGAACTGAGGCATGCTTGGCTTCAAGCCGTATGGGGTTAGCTACATTACTAATTACTCACAATATCGAAACTTTAGGTCAAATGTCATGTAATCCATCTATTGGTGGTATTGGAAAAGGACATTTAGTTAAAGAGGTTGATGCGCTAGGTGGGGTAATGGCACTAGCTGCTGATCACTCAGGGATTCAGTTTCGAACTCTTAATTCAAGTAAAGGCCCAGCAGTTAGAGCAACTAGAGCTCAGGCTGATCGGATTTTATATAAAGCATTTGTGCGTAAAACTTTAGAAAATCAACCTAATTTAACTTTATTTCAAATGGCAGTTGATGATCTAATTATAAAAAATGATCAAGTAGTTGGGGTTATAACCCAAAGTGGGTTGACATTTCAAGCCAAAACTGTAGTTCTTACAAATGGTACTTTTTTAGGTGGTAAAATTCATATTGGGCTTGAAAATTATACTGGTGGTAGAGCTGGGGATCCTGCAGCAACTAGATTGTCAGAAAAGTTACGTGATTATAATTTGCCAATTGGGCGCCTAAAAACTGGTACGCCACCACGAATTGATGGGCGAACTATAGATTTTAGTAAATTGAATGAACAACCTGGTGATGAAGTTAGTCCAATCTTTTCATATATTGGTAAAGCTGAATTTCATCCGCAACAAGTTTCTTGTTGGATTACGCATACCAATCAAGAAACACATGATATTATTAGAGGTGGTTTGGATAAGTCGCCTATGTTCACAGGTGTAATTGAAGGGGTTGGACCACGCTATTGTCCCTCTATTGAAGATAAAATTCACCGTTTTTCGGATAAAACCTCGCACCAAATTTTTCTTGAGCCAGAGGGATTAACTACCAATGAATTCTATCCAAATGGTATTTCTACATCTTTACCATTTGAGGTGCAGCTTAAACTAGTGCGGTCAATTAAAGGGTTGGAAAATGCACATATTCTACGTCCAGGATATGCTATAGAATATGATTATTTTGATCCTACTGCACTTAACTCTAGTTTAGAATCAAAAGTAATCAAAGGTTTATTTTTTGCAGGCCAGATTAATGGTACTACAGGTTACGAAGAAGCTGCGGCCCAAGGAGTACTAGCTGGAATTAATGCTGGATTACAAGTTTTAGGTAAAGATCCATGGTGTCCTAAGAGGAGTGAGGCCTATTTGGGAGTTTTGGTTGATGATTTAATTACAAAAGGTGTAACTGAACCTTATCGGATGTTTACTTCACGTGCAGAATATAGATTGCAATTACGTGAAGATAATGCTGATTTACGCTTAACTGAAATTGGGCGAAATTTAGGTGTGGTTGGTGATTATCAGTGGCAAATTTATTTTGATAAGCAAAACACTATATTTTCTGAAATCGAACGTTTAAAGAATATTTGGGTGCATAAAGGTGTTGTAGATAAAAATTTAGCGGTAGAATTATTGGGAAGCGAATTAGAGAGAGAGTATTCGCTTCATGATTTATTAAAACGCCCAGAAATAAGCTATAATAAATTAAGTAATTTTCCAATATTTGGAGATGTGCCCGTAGTTTATGATGACAGAACTTTAGAGCAAATTGAAATTCAGATTAAATATGCAGGTTACATTAAACGTCAGCAAGAAGAAGCTGGAAAGCATGATTATTTAGATAAAATTATGTTACCAGATAATATTAATTTTACAAAAATTAGTGGGTTATCCAATGAAGTTGTGCAAAAATTAACTAAATTGAAACCAAAAAATTTGGGGCAAGCATCCAGAATTTCTGGAATAACTCCAGCAGCATTGTCATTACTTATGGTTTATCATAAACGTGGATTTCCATTGAACAAGTAATTTTACATAATCTATTTTATAAAGATTTTGAATTAAATGAAAAGAGTGATCAAAAAAGTTAAAATGCGCCATGTCCGTGAGATAGTAGTATATGGTATAGTAGGTTCAAGTGCGCTTTTATTACAAACTATTATGTATGTGTTTTTAATTCATGTGCATGTTTTTCCATCAATTGCAATGATGGTAGGAACTTTTTCCGGAATGATACTATCTTACTTTGGCCATGTTAAATTTACCTTTAAAAAAAATAAATTTTCTCATCGAGAGTTTGTTAAATTTGCAATTACTTCGTGTATTGGATTGGTATTGAATGTTGCTTCTGTTCGAATTATTACTAAAGTTTTACTTTTAAATCCACACTATGCAATTATTCCAACGCTTTTTACACCATTGGTTACTTTCTTAATTAGTAAATTTTGGGCATTTAGATAAAAGTTATTTCAAGGTCAGGAAGTTATGCAATATTGGTTGATGAAATCAGAGCCATCAGAGTGTAGCATTGATGATTTAGCAAAATTACCAAAACAAACCATTGAATGGTTTGGTGTTAGAAATTATCAAGCACGTAATTTCATGCGAAATGAGATGCAAAAGGGCGATTGGGCTATTTTCTGGCATTCATCATGTAAAGAGCCTGGAATTTATGGAATAGTAGAAATTTGTGATAAAGCTCATCCAGATAGCCATCAATTTGATATAAATAGTCCATACTATGATCCAACTTCAAAAAAAGATAATCCAAGGTGGTGGTGTGTTGATGTTAAATTGGTGAAAAAAACAAAATATATTTCGATTGCTCAATTACGTGGAATGCCAGAATTATCAGATATGTTGGTCTTACAAAAAGGGAATCGTTTATCTGTTACGCCAGTAAAATCTCAGCATTGGGCATTAATTAATTCACTTATAAGGTAAATTTTGTGTATAATAGCGCGATAATTTGTTTAAGGGAACGTTTTAACATGAAAAAGATAGGTTTTGTTCTCGCCTGTTTGGTTAGTTTGCCAGTATTTGCAGACGATGGATATTTTCATCCTGGATATGTAAACTCAGCTTATGCAAATATTACTAAAGGGGCATACGGTGATTGTGTCCATACGGCTTATTTTGATAAGGATTTAGACGGAGTTGATGAATGTGGGGAAGGTCCACCTCCACCGCCTCCACCAACGCCAGTTACTATTACTGAAACAGTGGTTATTAGTGATGCTGATAATGTGCTATTTAACTTCGATAAAGCTAGCTTAACTAATGTAGGTTCAAATGTACTTACTGATTTTATGAATAAAGTTGGTGCGCAAAATGACGTAACAAAAGTTAGCGTTGAAGGTTATACTGATGCAATTGGCGAAATTAACTATAATATGAAATTATCTAAAGATAGAGCTAATACTGTTAGACAATTCTTCATTAGCCATGGTTATCCAGAAGGTAAAATTGTAGCTGATGGTTTTGGGTCTAAAGATGCACAAGTGTCTTCTTCATGTATTACCCAATATGGAGCAAACCCAATAAATAAAATTTGGGCACTTGAAAAAGATTTAAATAGTAAGCGTTTTAATGCTAAACATTTAAGCAAAAAAACAAAACAAGAGAAAGCTACATTACAAAAACAATTAGCTAAAGCTAAACAAACACGTGATAGTTTAATTGCGTGTGCTGCGCCAGATAGACGTGTGGTATTTACTATTTCCCATACGAAAGATGTGGTAAAACAAATTACTAATCCGAAAGAATCAGTTTCTGA
>CALFYC010000131.1 GCA_937952895.1 uncultured Neisseriaceae bacterium | reverse complement strand
TAAACCAAAATCTACTAGATAATAGTGTAACCGTGATAACACTTGGGGGTGAACTCCAAGTTAATTGGCAAAAATCCCAAAATTTATTTTTAATCGGGCCTGCCTTCGAAGTATTTCGTGGCTCTTTAGATAATATTGTAAATATAACATGAAATTAAATATTGCATTACCTGGACTAATATGGCCAGATCTTGGAGATTTAGAGTATATTTATTCCAATTTAGTAATTGATAATATTAGTCAATTACTTAAACGTGGAACAATTAGTTATTTACCATTTGGTTATAGTGATTTGATTTATGAATCTACTTTTAGTGTAGTCAAACAAAATTTTGCTATGCAAATGGCACAACAATTACAAGTGGCAAATAAGTATACTACATTTTTAATTGCAGAACCAACCCATTTACGAGTGGATCGAGATCGATTATTAATCTCTGAATCAGAAATTCTGCAATTAAATAGCGAAGAAGCAGACACAATTATTAATGCAATAAATTTACATTTTAATCAAGAAATCTCACTTTATTATATAAAACCTAATTTATGGCTAATTGGCTTAAATTATAATCTTAGTGATAATAAATTTTATCCAATCTTAGATATTATTGGCGAAAATATTGATGAATATCTTCCACATGGAACAAATTCAATCCACATTAGCCGAATTCTTAACGAAATACAGATGTTATTATTTAATTTAGGCTTGAATCAAACTCGAGAAGCCAATGGATTATTAACTATTAATAGCTTATGGTTATGGAATAAAAAAAATTGTGCTAACATAAAAACCCATTTCAATAATATAATTATGGGCGTTAATGATTTAGATATAAAGAATCTTAATCATTTAGCTGACAATGACCTAATTATTATTGATAAACTTTATTATGCCTCACGCTATCGAGACTCACATAGCTGGAGAAATAATTTAGAATTAGTTGATGAAATTATCGCTAAACCATTACTGAATTTATATCATTCCAAGAAGTTAAATGATATAACAATTTTAATACCTGAGAATAATCAAACTTTAAAATTGAGTATCAATCGCTTTAGTCGCTATAAATTTTGGCAAAAACATAACTTAATTAATTTAAGTAGAAGATAAATATGAAAAAAAATTTACGTGATTCATTAAAAGAATTAATGGTAGCCCCAAATAGTAAACCGAAACCAAAAGCCAAATCAGCTAAGGTAAATCCTAAAGAAAAAACAGCAAAACCAACTGAGGATTTAAGTAATACTATAAAACGTGCTAAAAAAGTAAAATTGACTAAGCAAAATCAGCAACAAAAAATTTCAGCACAGCGAATTCGTAAAGAACGTGTGCGAAATAGCGATAAAGAGGGGGTTCGAATTAGCAAAGCACTTTCAATGTCTGGAGTTGGCGGTAGACGCTATTGTGACGGCTTAATTGAATCTGGATATGTTTTAGTTAATAATAAAATTGCAACCCTTGGTCAAAAAATCACTCAAAAAGACCAAGTAACAGTTATGGGTAAAGCATTAAAAATAAAGTGGCAAGATCGCTTAGCGCGAATTATTATTTATCATAAACAAGATGGGGAAATTATTACCCGTGATGATCCCAAAGGTAGAGTTACTGTTTTTGAAAAAATTCCTATATTAAAAAATAAACGTTTTATCGCCATTGGTCGTCTCGATTTTAATACTAGTGGTTTACTGATTTTTACCACATCTGGTGAACTTGCCAATCATTTTATGCATCCTCGTTATGAAATTGAACGCGAATATTCAGTTCGAATATATGGAGAACCACTTACTAATGCGCAGATTCAACAATTAAAAACCGGAATTAAACTTGATGATGGAATAGCTAAATTCGCTGAAATTATGGCTATTGATAGCCAAGATGAAGACAGTAAAAATCGTTGGTATAAAGTGTTAATTAAAGAGGGTCGTAACCGTGAAGTTAGACGTATGTTTGAATATTTTAAAGTTGAAGTAAGTCGACTTATGAGAACTCGCTTTGGTCCAATTAGTCTACCTCCACGACTTAAGCGAGGTCAATATTACGAACTAAATGAAATTGAAGTTGCAAGTATTATGCAAAATCTTGGTTTAAACATTGCGGGTAAAGAAAAATAATCAATATTAATTAACTAAGGAGCTAAATAAAATGGCAATCAAATCAGATAAATGGATAAAAAAAATGGCTGAAGAACATGGCATGATTTCCCCATTTGAAGCAAACCAAGTAAGAAATATTGGTGATAAAAAAATTATATCTTATGGCACTTCAAGTTATGGCTATGATATTCGCTGTGCTAACGAATTTAAAATTTTCACAAACATCAATAGTACTATTGTTGACCCCAAAAACTTTGATCCAAAAAATTTTGTCGAAGTAAATGCTGATTATTGTATTATTCCACCGAATTCATTTGCCCTAGCAAGAACAGTTGAATATTTCAAAATTCCACGTAATGTATTAACGGTATGTCTAGGTAAATCTACTTATGCCAGATGCGGGATTATTGTAAATGTTACACCATTTGAACCCGAGTGGGAAGGTTATGTAACACTTGAATTTAGCAATACTACCCCATTGCCTGCTAAAATTTATGCCAATGAAGGCGTTGCTCAAGTATTATTTTTTGAATCAGATGAAAATTGCGAAACATCATATAAAGATCGTAATGGTAAATATATGGGCCAAGTTGGAGTCACTTTACCAAAAGCTTAACTTCAATTTGCGGTTAAATGTAACTAACTTTACTAATTTGAGTATTGCAATTTGTTAATATAAGTGATATAATCTCGCTTTACCACTATTAAAACCGTTGCTTTTTATATTAGCGTTAACGCGCGTTTTGATCAAAAAAGTTATTTTAGGAATTTATATATGAAAACCTTTTCAGCTAAACCACAAGATATTAATCAAGAATGGTTTGTTGTTGATGCTAAAGACAAAGTATTGGGTCGCCTAGCAGCAAAAGTTGCACATGTTCTACGTGGCAAACATAAAACCATTTATACACCACACATGGACACTGGCGATTTTATCGTTGTAACTAATGTAGATAAATTAGTTGTAACTGGGCGTAAAACAGTACAAAAAATTTATTATCGTCATACCGGATATCCTGGTGGGATTTATTCACGCACATTTAATGAAATGCTTGAAAAATCTCCAGAAAAAATCTTAGTACATGCAGTAAAAGGCATGTTACCAAAAGGTCCTTTGGGATACGCAATGATTAAAAAACTAAAGGTTTATGCAGGTTCATCTCATCCTCATACTGCACAACAACCTAAAACATTAGAAATTTAAGATAGGGAATTAGATAATATGAATGGAAAATATTATTACGGGACTGGCAGAAGAAAAAGCTCAATCGCTCGAGTATTTCTAGCTAAAGGCAAAGGTAACATCACTGTTAATGATAAAGCTTACGATGTATATTTTTCTCGTGCAACAAACTGTATGGTTGTACGTCAGCCTTTAGAACTTACAGAACACATTTCTAATTTTGATATCAAAGTTAATGTTACAGGTGGTGGGGAATCTGGTCAAGCAGGCGCAGTTAAACACGGTATTACTCGTGCTTTAATTGATTTCAACCCTGATTTAAAACCAGTATTGTCTAAAGCTGGATTTGTAACACGAGATGCTCGTGAAGTTGAACGTAAGAAATGCGGATTTAGAAAAGCGCGTAGAAGAAAACAATTCTCTAAACGTTAATTCTAGATTAATTCTGAAAAAAGAGAACTATATAAATATAGTTCTCTTTTTTATTTAATTAGTCTGGCATCCAAAATACATTCCCGTTTATAAATCAGACAAGTGGCAAGAATATGATTTTAATTTATCCCTTTTAGCACTAGCCTTTTCAAGACTATCCTTAACGTTTTGTAAAAGTAACCCAATTTCTTTATAGTCAGTAAGAACCCCATCAACTTGGGATGGAACATAAGCTAATTTACCACTTGCCGAAAAATCATCTACAGCTGCTACAACGCCAAAATTACGCACTATAGTTGATTCGATAATATCATCTAATGGATTTGCTAAGCGATCTTTCACATCGATTTCTAGTCCTTTGGTCAAGTCATCTAAACTTCCGTCCATAATCCCAATCGAAATAATTTCACGTGGATTAAAAGCATTAATGACAGTATACATAGAAGTTGGAACCCCAAATCCATTAGAATGAAACCAGGCTTTCCGAAAATCTTCATAAGTTTTCCCATCTTTTAAAGTACGTGTCACTAATGCAATAAATTTCATATTTTATAACTTTCATTCAAGATAACATTTATATGAGCTTAATACTAGATCATATCATAAAAAAATTGTATACCATTAGATCTTTGCACTTTAGTATCTCAATATAGAGTTTTATATACTGCGTATACTTAGCTTAAATTATAAATAATCATATACATAAAAGTCTATTTATAGCTTTAGGAAAATAAATAAATAGGTAAAAAATACGTAACGACTTTACTTATCCACATGTTAAAATGAGGTTCATAAAAATTTATTGGAGTTAAAATGGCCTTTATAACCAGGATAGATAATAATCAAGAAATCACAATTCATTATGAAGTAACAGGTCAAGGTGAACCTATTGTCTTTCATCATGGAAATGGTAATTCATGTGCTAATTGGAAAGATTTAGGATATGTTGAAGCATTAGCTCAATACTTTCAATTAATTATGTTAGATAGTCGAGGTTATGGTAAAAGCAGTAAACCACACGACCCAAAAGCTTATAGCCTCAAAAGCCGAGTTGATGATACTATTGCTGTTCTTGATGCATTAAATATTGATAAAGCACACTGCTTTGGCGGCTCAATTGGTGCTTCAATTTGTATGTTACTTGCTAAACATTACCCAGATCGGTTTAATTCATACATATTAGCTACTCCATATTTTGAATTATTTGGTGATAAATTTAAAGCCCCATTAAGGATAGGTTCACAAAAATTTTTAGATACCTTAGAGTGCGTTTTAGGTGAAAAGCTTGAAAATGAAGCCATACGTAATACAATGCTTAAAAATGACCATTTAGCACTTTTAGCGGCAAATTCCTCTGAATGGTTTAATTATCATGATTATATTCAATATTTAAAAAAACCAACCTTGATCTATTGTGGCGAAAAAGAACCAACACTTCAGCAAATGATCAATCTATCTAAACAAATAGCAAATAGCGAATTAGAAATAATTCCTAATTTTACCCATAAAGATGCTTATTGGAATGGGGAAGTAGTATCAAAAATAATCCATAAGTTTCTAAAAAGTCTTTAATATGATTAATGGCATTAACCACATCACATTAGCAACAAATGATCTGACTAAATCATTTGAATTTTATAAAAACATCCTCGGATTTAAACCTCTTTGCAAATGGCATGCTGGGGATTATTTCCTAGTTAGTGAACTATGGTTTTGTTTAAATTATGATGAAATGCATAATGCTAGTAATGGTTATACTCATATTGCATTTGATGTTAAGAAACTGATTTTGAAAAAATAAAAGCAGCAATAATTAAAAGCGATTCAGTTATTTTTAAAGATAATATATCCGAAGGAAATTCATTATACTTCCTTGACCCAGTTGGACACAAATTAGAAATTCATGTTGGTAACTGGCAAACGCGAATTGAAGCCAAGAAAAATTCTATTGGATCGTGGCAAGATGTAGAATTTTTTATTTAATATTTTCTGAAGATTGAAGTTTTTGTTTTTCTAATCTCTTATTACGATAAAAAGCTTTATCGGCAATATACATAGTCTTTATCATAGTGACATAAGTAACACACGCATCATCTTGAAGCGATACCGATAAATTAATTATATATTCGCCACTTTGTTTCACTTTTTCTTTAATATCCTCAATAACAGAAGTATCTAATAAAAATCGTGCATAAAGAGCTTTTCTAACAGGACGAATAAAATCAATAGATGCTGCTTTATCCCATACCACATAATTATTACCTAATATTTTAATTAATTGTAACATATATATTGGATCTAGCGCACCAAACAAACAGCCCCCAAAAGTTGTACCTACATAATTTTTAGTTAACCAATTATGCTTGACCTTTACATGAACCTCATGCCAATCATTTGAAACGAAATATCCTTTTCCACCACAACGACGATAAGCCAAATAATAACTATTTAAAAAGAATCGTAAAAATTTCATCTTAAAATTCTCATGTTTTTCTGTTGTAAATAATTTCATTAATTACTTTACCTAAAAATATATTATTAAACTCATTATCCTTGAATTTTAACACATAAGTTGGTTAAATTATGCAAATTGAAAAATTTTAACTATAACTTATATCATATTGTATAATGCAAGACTAACATAATCAGTTAATAAATAAATTTTTATAGCTTAGAAATAAAATAGTAAGGGAAATGATGAATATTCATAAAGAAGTTTTTGGCACTGGAGAAGATATCGTAATTATTCATGGTGGCCTTGCTAATGATGAAGATATGCTACCAATAGTTGAACATTTATCAAATAGATATCGTGTAACTAATGTAAGCTTACCAGGTAACGGTAAAACCAAATGGAATGACACCATTAAAACTGTCCATGATGAAGCAAATACTATATTACCTGAATTACCAGAGAAAGCCACTTATATTGGCTGGTCAAAAGGAGGATTAGTAATTCAATCAATTGCAATAAATCATCCACATCGAATCAAACACTTAATTGGAATTGGAACTACACCAAAATTTATTGAAGCGGATAATTGGATAGGTGTCCAAAAACCTGGTTTTATGAACATTGTACGTGAAGTATTAAAAGACCCCAATGCTACGGTGCATACATTTTTAAATGGAGCCGCCAATGCAGAATTTGCCAATTTTAACCCTAAACCAAACAAATATCAGCAAATATTAAATAACATAACAAATCGCTCAGATATTCCAAAAAACGTGATTGAAACATTAATTAGCATCGTAGATAATACCGATTTACGTCAAGAATTTAAAAATATAAGTTGTCCAATCGATTTGATTATGGGATCCGATGACCCAAATGTACCCACCCATGGATGTGAACAAATTAAAACCTTAAACACACTTGTTAACATTCATAAAATTAATGGAGCCAAGCATGCTCCATTTTGGACACACCCAAAAGAATTTAATCAAATTTTAGACGAGATTCTCGCTATTCATTAAATTACAAAAATTAATAATAGGCCATTTACTTATTAGTTAATGTCCCAAATTAATAAATGGTCTAAAGCTTAATAAAATATATACCAAATAAAACCTAATCATATATAATATTATATTCAAATAATTACAAGGGCTTCTTAATTATGTACTACTTTGTTGAAAGATCAGTTGCGGTAATAAAACCTAAACAACTATTTCTTGATTGGATTAATCAAACATTTACTGAATTACCACATGAGCTTACTTTAGAAAGTATTCGCATTGACTGTAATTCATATTTAATTCCAGAAGTTGCTGAGCTTGAAGATGGTATTAATTTTATTGATAATAAATTTTTTGATTTATTTGAACTAGAGCTTGCATCTTGGAATGAAGATAAGGACACATGGCCGAAAAATTTGACCCTAAAAATGTTCTGGGAATGGTTTGATGTTGAAATACATCAAACAACTATTGATTTAGTTGGAGATAATGAAAATACAGATTTTGAAGATAAAGATACTCTTCACTAGTCTAACCTATAATATTTTGTCAATATTATATTGATAATTTATTTGCTTATAATTATATATAACATATGCAAAACCCAAATAAGCAAGACTTAATAGATAAATTACTCTTAGCTGATAATTTCTCTAATAATTTAGATGAAGTTAAGCAAGTAATAAACAATTTAAAACTCGAGCCGAATTACCCCATAATTTTAGTTGGTGGGACTAATGGCAAAGGTTCCACTTGTGCATATCTAAATACTATTTTGACACTTTCTGGTTATAAAACCGGATGCTTTACTTCACCCCATGTAATAGATTATAATGAAAGAATTACACTTAGTAATCAAGTGGTTGATGATAATACATTAATTCACGGATTAGATCATGTTATTAGCCATAGTAAGACCAATCTTGGCATATTTAAAACCTTTACTCTTGCTGCACATTATATCTTCATGCAACGAAAAATTGATATTGCAATTATTGAAGTTGGTGTTGGTGGTAAATATGATGTAACAAATTTGTTTGAACCAGAGATTAGTGTAATTACTTCTATTGATTTTGATCATCAAGCAATTCTTGGAAATACACTGGATGAAATCGCTAATCAAAAAGCTGGCATTTTACGTGCAGATAAGCCTTTTTTTTATGGCTCGAAGGATATGCCAATAACATTATACAATTATGCAAAAAACATTAAGGCTAATTTATATCAATTGGGAATTAATTTTACAACCAAAATTCATGAATCAGGGTTTGATTTTATTGATAATATTCGTAATTTATACAGTATCCCATTCCCTGCAATGCGTGGAATAGAACAAATCAATAATGTAGCACTGAGTATCGCAATTTTAAATAAAATTCATGATCGATTTCCTACAACCATTACAACAATTAAAAATGGCATATTACAGACACGCTTAACTGGACGTTTTCAAGTATTACCCGGAATTCCACAAATTATTTTAGATGTAGCCCATAATGCTCAAGCTGTATCCCAAATGTTAAAAAATATGCTAAAATTACCCTTTGTAAAAAATAGCTATGCTATTTTTGGAATTGCTAGTGATAAAGATATTTCTCAAATTATTCAATTAAGTAAATCAGCATTTGATCGGTGGTTTATTGCACCAATTAAATCAAATCGTGCATTGAACTTAAATAGAATAGAAGAGCAACTAACCAAACATGGTGTAATTCAAGAGAATATTATAAAATGCGAAACTATTACCCAAGCATTTGAAAAAACCCAAAAATCTTGCACTACACAAGACCGTATTGTTTGTTTTGGTTCATTTTTAGTAGTAGAAGAAATATATAAAATTAATCTAAACTCGAGGTATTAATGCAACAACCACCATCTAAAAGTAATTTAATTCGCCAAACTGAAACTGCCAAGAAAAAAGCACGCCGTAAATTAATTGGTAGCATATTTCTATTATTTGTTGCTTTAATAATCCTACTGAATGTTACTGCTAGAGTTAAGCCAATCCCAGTTAACCCGGAAACTATTGAAATTAAAAATACAACAAATACCCAAACCAACGTTACCGAAAAATCCACATCAGCATCAGCAGGTATCGCACAAAATATCACAACGAAGAATAGTTCACTTATTACTCAAAATGCATCAACAAATAGTACTGCTACAGCTAACCAAACCGTAAAAGCAACAAGCTCCGCAACTATCCAAGCAAGTATTATTAGTAAAGAAAATAGTTCTAGTAGCGTGATTGCGACTGAAAGTAAAAATAGTTTTGATTTAGCAACATTAAAACCAATTATAATCAGTGATGTAATTAAACACAAACCAACTCCGGATGAAATACTTGAAGGTAAAGCAGAAACTACAAAACCAGTCTATTTTGTATTATTAATCAGTCTTAATGAAAAAAAATCAGCAAATGAAGTTCATCAACAATTATTAGAAAACGATATTCATTCTACAATCCAAACTACAATAGTTAATAAAAAGCCAATGTATCGACTTAGAATTGGACCATTTTTAAATAAAGACATGGCAAATAAACGCTTAACTGAAATTAAAAACAAATTAGGAAACGACATTTAACTCACTATGAATATAGCATCTTCAACCTATGATATAGCTTTTATTGGGATTATTGCTTCATCTGCAATTTTAGCTTTGATTAGAGGTGGCTTATCTGAAATATTATCTTTAAGCTCATGGTTTATAACCATTTGGCTTATGCGTAAATTTGGAAATTATATTGATCATTTACTCCCGCATTCAGTTACAAATCAATTAATTCGTAACGCCCTTATTTTTATTATTATTTTTATTATTGTGGCAATTATTATTGCATTAATTAAAAAACTATGTAATAAATTTATTAGCACTATTGGTTTAAATAGCGTAAATTACTTACTCGGTATTGTATTTGGAGTAGTCCGTGGAATATTAATTTCTGCATTACTGATAATAGTAATTGAAATGTTAAATTTTGATCCAATTCACAACTGGCAGAAAGCCAAAATATCTATTGTAATTGAACCTGTTGTACTTTGGATCGTTGACTTAATTCCTGAACGAATGCATGATTTACCAAAACATACATTTAGCACTACTTTATAAATAGATAATAATATTTAACTAATTTGATTAAAAGGATTTTAAATAATGTGTGGAATAATTGGTATTGTTGCCCAAAGTCCAGTTAATCAAACCCTTATAAATAGCTTAAAAAGCTTACAACATAGAGGTCAGCAGGCTGCAGGTGTTGCAACTCTTGATGGAAATTTGATGCATTTAAAAAAGGAACTTGGTCTAGTTAAAGAAGTAATTAAAGAATACGATTTAACTTATCTAAAAGGGAATATCGGAATTGGTCATGTGCGCTACCCAACTGCAGGATCTGCCAATGATCCAGAACAAGCTCAACCATTTTACGTAAACTCACCATTTGGTATTATGCTTGCTCATAATGGGAACTTAACTAATGCTGCTAAATTAAGAAACGACGTTTTAAGTAAAAATCATCGTCATGTTCGAACTAAGTCGGATTCAGAGATCCTAACTAATGTATTTGCTTTTGAACTTGAACAACTAACAGTACAAAAAGATTTAGATAACTATAAAATTTTTACAGCAATAACTAATTTAAATCAACGAATTAAAGGTGGCTATGCTGTAGTTAGTATTATTGCTAATTATGGCTTAGTTGCATTTCGTGATCCAAATGGTATTCGTCCACTGATTTTGGGTAAACGTGATGAAATAGATGGAACATCTTCATATATTATAGCATCTGAAAGCTGTGCTCTTGAAACCAATGGTTTTGATATTATTCGTGATTTAAAGCCTGGCGAAGCAATTATTATTGATCAACAAGGCAAGCTCGAAAGTAAAATCTGTCATCCAAACCCTAAATTAAATATATGTATTTTTGAGTACGTTTATTTATCACGACCTGATTCTATTATTGAACAAGTTCCTGTCCAAGAAGCTCGTCGCTTAATGGGTAAATATTTAGCTCAAGAAATAGCCAAGTATAATTTAGATATTGATGCCATAATTCCAGTTCCAGATACTCCACGCACTATCGCTATTGAAGTGGCTGAATATCTAAAAAAACCATATCGTGAAGGATTTGTTAAAAATCATTTTATGGGTAGAACTTTTATGTTACCAGATCAGCAACAGCGTAAAATTGCGGTTAAAAGTAAGCTAAGCCCTATAAAATTAGAATTTAAAGATAAAAATATTTTATTGGTCGACGATTCAATTGTGAGGGGAACTACTTCACGTGAAATTATAAACATTGTAAGATCATGTGGAGCTAAAAAAGTTTATATTGCATCAGCTGCGCCACAAGTCAAATACCCAAATGTATATGGAATTGATATGCCAACCCATCACGAATTAATCGCCTATCAAAAAAGTGATGAAGAAATACGACAAAGTTTAGGAGCAGACCAGGTAATTTTTCAGAAGCTTGAAGATTTGAAACAGTCAATTACTGAAATAAATTCAGAAATAACTAATTTTGATGCCTCATGTTTTGATGGTCAATATATAACTAATGATGTTGATCTTAACCAGTTAGATCAAAAGTATTGTTAATTTTAATATAAGCTATCATATGTCACAAACACCCATAATAATTTTTGGAGGAACATTTGATCCTATACACAGTGCTCATATTGCATTAGCTCAAGCAATTTATGATAAATTTAAAATACCAATTACCTTTTTACCAACTGGAATTCCTCCACATAAAATGGCACCATTATCAACAGATAATGACCGCTTAGCAATGCTTAAACTAGCCATTCAAGGTATTGACTATTTTAAAATCAATGAATGTGAAATTAATAGCAAAGAATTTTGCTATACTTATCTTACATTACGTAAAATAAGACAGGAAATTGGCGATATAACTCCTTTATTCTTTTTTATTGGTAGTGATTCTCTAGAAAGTTTATATACATGGGATAATTGGCAAGAATTATTTACACTTACTAATTTTATTTTAATTACAAGACCAGGATATCCAATGAAAAGCTTACCTAATAAGCTTGGGCAAGAAATAAGAAATAGGATAACTAAAGATTTTACCCCACCATATCCTCCCAATGGCAAAATCTTCCATATTACTAATTTTAATCCAATAGATATATCATCAACCGATACACGTATGCATATTAAACAACACAAATCTATTGATAAATTAGTTCCAAAAGCTGTTTTAGACTATATTAGACAAAAGAATCTGTATATAAAATAATATGGTTTTTTAGAATACCTATCAGCTAATATTCAAATGATGACAAGTTGACTTGAAACATAAAATGCTCAATTTATTAATTTTTTGATAAAGAATCTAAAATTGAGTAACTTTAAAAACTTAATAGCTATATACTTACTATTATTTATTACATTTATCTGGCTGCACTTAAGAAGGCAAACCAATACCAAAAGATTTAAAAAAGTTATCCTCTAGTGTATAAATAAAACTTTTAGTTAATCCCCATGCATAAATATTTAACTTGAATAAAGTCATCTATTCCGTATTTAGACCCTTCACGCCCAAAACCAGATTCTTTCATACCACCAAATGGAGCGGCTTCAGTTGAAAAAATCCCTTTATTGATACTAATAATACCAAATTCTAACTCTTCCGCAACTCTCCAAACTTTACTAATATCTCGGCTATAAAAGTAAGCAGCAAGTCCATATGGAGTGTTATTAGCACGATTAATAACATCTCTTTCATCATTAAAACGATAAAGTGCAATTACTGGCCCAAAAATTTCTTCACATGAAATACTGGACATTGTTTCTGAAACATCTTCTACAATTGTAGGCTCATATGCATTAACTGATGAAGTATGACGTTTTCCTCCACAAATAATTTTTGCACCATGGCTAACAGCATCATTTATTAAACGTTCAACCTTCTCAATTCCGGCCTGATTAATTAAAGGTCCAACATTAATTTCTGAATCCAATCCATTACCCACTTGCAATTTTTTAACATGATTAGTTAATTCAGTAACAAATTGGACATAAATTTTTTCATGTACATAAACACGGTTAGCCGACACGCAAGTTTGTCCTGAATTACGAAATTTTGCAGCTAATACCCCATCAACAGAAGCTTTAATATCTGCATCTTCAAAGATAATGAAAGGCGCATTACCACCGAGCTCCAAAGATATTTTTTTTAGACTATCACTACACTGTTGCATTAATAATTTACCAACTCTAGTTGAACCGGTAAAAGAAAGTTTTTTAACTAATTTATTTTTACACATCTCTTCACCAATTAATTTGGCATCTCCAGTTACCATATTAATTACCCCAGCTGGAAATCCTGCTTGAGTTGCTAATTCCATTAGAGCAAATGCTGAAAATGGAGTTAACTCTGAAGGTTTAATTACTAATGTGCAGCCTGAGGCTAGCGCTGGAGCACATTTACGTGTAATCATTGCATTGGGAAAATTCCAAGGTGTTATTGCGGCACAAACTCCAATTGGCTCTTTAATTACAATTAAACGCCGATCATTATTATTAGTAGGAATGACATCTCCATAAATGCGTTTAGCTTCTTCAGCAAACCATTTATTAAAGCTATTTCCATAATTAATTTCTCCAATAGCTTCAGTTAAAGGTTTGCCTTGCTCTACAGTCATAATTTTAGCTAAATCTTCTTTATTTTCATCAATAAGAGTCGCCCAGCGATTTATAATGGTGGATCTTTCCTGTGCTGTTTTACTTTTCCATAGCTTAAAGGCGCTATTTGCTGCATTAATTGCAGCTTTAGTTTCATCTATCCCACTATTTGGAATTGTGCCAATTTTTTCATTATTAAATGGATTAAATACATCCAATGTGTTATTACTTTTAGCATTAACCCAAATACCATTAATATAATTTTGTTGCTTAAATAAAGCCTGATTTTTTAAATTAACCATAATTTATTAAAAAACATCCCTCAATAATTATTCTTCTAATGGATCATCAACTATCCATGTAGTTAATGCTTTTTCTAATTCTTCAACTCCATTTTTTTTAGTTGATGAAAACAATTGAATTGTATAATTGGTATAATTTTGTTGCTTAAGCTCAGAATTTACAAAGCGAGCTAATTTGATTTTTTCTTGATGAGTTAATTTATCTGATTTAGATAAAACAATATGAATAGGTTTTTTTGTACTACCAAAAAATTTAAGCATTTGATAGTCTAGTTCTTTTAGAGGATGTCTACTATCCATAATTAAAACTAAACCAATTAATTGCTCTCGATTAGCTAAATAATCTCCAAGCAATGTAATCCAATGATCACGAATACTCTGTGGAACTTTAGCATAACCATAACCAGGTAAATCAACTAAAAATATTCCGTCCTGATTTAAACTAAAATAGTTTATATGTTGAGTACGACCTGGAGTTTTAGAAGTAAAAGCTAAACGGTTTTGATTAGTTAAAGTATTTAATAAGCTTGACTTACCCGCATTTGATCGTCCAACTATAGCAATCTCTTTATCACTATCAGGTAGACTCTTTAAGTCATTGACGGTGGTAAAAAATTTAGCTAACTTAAAATTTAAATTTGCCATTCTAGTCTTTAACTTTAATAAGATAACTGTGAAGCAATTGCCAAACCTACAATCTCGACTCCACTAAATGCGGTTGTATTAATTGTAGTTGGTGTAGAGCAAGTAGCACTTTCTAATGAACACGAATATAAACCATAGCCACTTGTACTTTTACCTATGAAGTACAACATATTCCCATTAACATCTAATATCATTTTTGTAATGCTTGCCCCGGCTAATGTGGTAAATTTTGATGCCTGTAATGGTTTACTATCAATCACCCAAATATTTCCAGATTGATCTCCAGCATATAATGCTCCATTTGCAGAAACAACAATTGAATTAATTGAATTAGTAATTGACTGACTTTCATCTGAACTCACATGAATCCAGTTTGAATTTGAGCCACTTCCAATTTCCGCAAATAACCCAAGACTAGTTCCTGCATATAAACCTGAAAGTGGGCTAACTGTAGTTCCATAACCTAAAGCATATACTAAAGCTTGAGAACTTTCCTCATCTAATACTCGCCCTTCTGTAGCACAAGTTCCAGTTGAAGTTGTATTTATACTACAGTCATATACTATATTACTATAACCTGCTGATCCACCATTACCGGATAAATAAAGATTTGAAGACGTAGAAACTGTATTTACATTATTTGCAAACACAGTTTGTCCAGCTTGGTATAATGCACTTCCCCCATTATTCCAACTTTCTCCAGATAAAGAATAACTCCAAATTCCAGCAGCATTTGTATTAGTTGATGCAGCATATAAGCTACCATTGAAAGTAAATAAATTATTTACCCCAGATAAACCACTTTGACTTGGGTTAATTGCTGAACTGGTAGTCTGTAGCCCATAGGAATAAACCCCATTATTTGTGCTTAGATATAAAAGTCCATATTGAGTATTATCAGCAGCAATAGATAATACTGGCGGAGTCGATTCAGCAATGTAAGAATTAATTCCCCCACTATTATAAATCCATAAAACCGCATTCGAACCCATAATATACAAATTGGTATTTTGATTTACGGTGAAACTACTTGTATAAGTATTATCACTACCACCAAATAGTGTATTATTAACTGTATAACTTAAGGTTGTATTAATATTTTCTTGGCTTTGAACTGCATATGCTTCGGCATTAATCATAAAATAGAATGTACAACTCTCACCTGGAGAAATCGTTGTATTAATACAATTATTAGGGTCAGTTAAACTAGTATTAGTTGCAGGACTTGCAACATTAGTAGCACCAGATAACGTCATAGTTAGATCATTTATCGGAAAATTCGTGCTATTAATCCAATTTTGGCCACCACTATTATTTTGCACAGTAACCGACATACAATATGGCGCATAACTTTCAGAAGGGCAAGCACCTTGAATAGTGCTTACTGATACATCATTATTTACTCCACAAGCAGTAATTATCAAAGTAGTAATTATTAAACAAACTCTTTTTATCATATAAACTATTCTTAATAAGATGTTAGTATTGAAGCGCTTTTTACTACACTTAATGTACTATTAGTTACCACTCCATTTTGAATTGGTGTCCAATTTGATGTAGCACCAGTTGCACCTTCACCAATGTATGCTGCAAGTATAGGAGAACTTTCGGTAAAATCACTTGATAAAATTCCACCACCAACAACATATAGATTATTCGCACCATCTAGGTCAATCCCATAGATTGAACCATATAAAGAATTTCCTGATTCACTTATAGTTGGAATACACGTAGTTGGTGTTCCTGTTCCCGTTAGCGCACAACTATAAACTGAACTTTCTAAACCGGTGATAGGAACTTGCCCTACAAATAGATTTTGTACTGATTCAAAATTAGACCACACTAGAGAAGATACTTCTCCAATTATTGTTGGATTAAATACATAAGGCGGATACCAAGAAGTTAGAGCATAGCTATTTACACTTGATCCAGATCCCGTATATAAAACTCCATAATTATCTGTAGTTATTGCAGCAGCATTAAATGATTCAGGAGCTTGAGATGAAGTTAATGTAACCCAAGTACAACTATTATTAAAAGATTCCGGACTATTACACTGATATGCTGTAGTTGCAGTTGTTGCAAATAATGCATCGGTTCCGGAGTTATTTAGATTGATAAAATTACTTAAGCCAATTATATTACTCGTGCTTGAAATCCCACTACCATTAAAACTTTCCCACACTGGACTAGTTATGTAAGGGTTGTATTTATATACTCCTCCGCCATTAGTACCAGCATAAATCGCTCCATTATTATCAGTTGCAAGGCTGGTAATTTGATAACCAGAAGGAAAACTCCCTAAGGTGTTTAGACCAGATATCCCATTGTAAAGGGATACCGCAGTTAACGTAGATATATAGACATGCCCCCAAAGATCAGTAGTAATAGCATTTACTCCTGAAATAGTTGGACTAATAAAGTTTTGCCATGAACCATTCGTATCTAAAAATATTCCACCAGTCCCACCTGCATATAAATTAACTCGCTGATTAAAATTAATGCCTGTTGAATAATTTTGATTGCCATTGGTATAGTTATACGTAATATTTGTATTATAAACCCCAACAGGAAATGACTCACCCGATAATTGAATAAAAAAGGTACATGATCCACCATTTTGATTTAAAGTAATCACGTTAGCACCAGTTGTTGTAGTACACTTATTCGGATCATAAGTAATAACATTCCCCACAATTTGATTTGCCCCAGAAATTGATAATCCTGCAGATACTGGATCATAAATCATTGAAGAATAAGAATTTGCCCCGACACTATAACTTAACACCATACCAGAATTTACAATTTGCACATTATTGGCATTTTGACCGCTATTATTATTTGTTAGAGTTACTGACATGCAATATGGTGCTGACTCAGGATTATTCCAGACACTTGTCGGCGGAGTAAACCCTTGTGCCAAGTACATTGAAGATTGAACACAACTACCCTGATTCACTGTCATTACAACATCATTCGGAGTATTTGCACATGATGTTACGAATATTATCAAACAAACTAAGATTACGAACTTTATACTTTTAATTTTCATAGATTATAACTTTTTACCTAATTAAAAATTAGCATTCTTACTAGTGCGCGGAAACGGACTTGTTTCTCGAATATTTTGCACTCCAGTTACATAGCTTACCACTCGATCTAGACCAAGCCCAAACCCAGCATGTGGAACAGTCCCAAAACGTCTTAGATCTAAATACCAAGATAAATGCTCTTTATCCATATTAAGTTCATTCATACGTTTTACCAATAAATCATAACGTTCTTCTCGTTGCGAACCACCGATAATTTCGCCAATTCCCGGTGCTAAAATATCCATAGCAGCAACGGTTTTACCATCATCATTTTGTCTCATATAAAACGCTTTAATATCTTTTGGATAATTGGTAACAATGGTAGGCGCTCCAACCATTTCTTCACACAGCCAACGCTCATGCTCAGAAGATAAATCAATTCCCCATTCAACCTTATTCTCAAAAGATTTACCAGATTTTAATAGTTTATCAATTGCTTCAGTATAAGTTAACATTGTAAAATCAGTATTAACCACCTGTTCAAGACGTGAAATTGCATTTTTATTTATAAATTCAGCAAAAAAATGCATGTCATCACTATTACGTTCTAACACATTTTTAAAAATATATTTAAGCATCTCTTGTGCTAGAGCTGCATCGTCCATCAAATCAGCAAAAGCAATTTCAGGCTCAACCATCCAAAATTCAGCCAAATGCCTGGTTGTATTTGAATTTTCAGCTCTAAATGTTGGCCCAAAAGTATAGACTTTAGACAACCCCATACAGTATGCCTCAACATTTAGTTGACCAGATCCAGTTAAAAATGTCTCTGTACCAAAAAAATCTTGCCTATAGTCAATCTTACCCTGCTCATTTTTAGGTAAATTTTGTAAATCAAGTGAAGTTACTTTAAATAAATCACATCCACCCTCACAATCAGAAGTTGTAATAATTGGAGTATGAATCCAATAGAATCCATTTTTATTTAAAAATTCATGAATTAAATATGAAACTGAATTACGGACTCTTGCAATAGATGCAATTAGATTAGTCCGAACTCTTAAATGCGCAACTTCACGTAAATATTCTACCGTATGACGTTTAGGCGATACTGGGTAAGTATCTGGATTTTCTACCCAACCAAGAACTTTAAGAGTATTAACCTTAATTTCGATAGCTTGACCAGATCCTGGAGATTCAACAATAACTCCATCTACAATTATTGCACAATCTTTAGTTAGGCGAATTACTTCTTCATTATAATTAGGTAAATTAGTCTCAGCAATAACTTGTATTGTATCAAAGCATGACCCATCAGAAACAGTAATAAATGACATACCCGCTTTCGAATCACGTCGACTTCTTACCCAACCTTTTATAGTAACTGATTTTCCAATTTCAGGCTTAGATGTTAATAAATATTTAATTGAAATTTGTTGCATTTGTCTTTCCATAGATATTATGCTGTAATTTTATAAAGTTTTATGTATACAATTTTTTTCAAGCATAGTAATTGCGGGTAAGGGTTTACCTTCTAAAAATTCGAGCAGTGCTCCACCAGCTGTAGACACATAGCTTATTTGATTAAATAAATTAAATTTATTTATTGCAGCAATTGTATCTCCCCCCCCAGCTAAACTAAAGGCTTTACTTTTACCAATCGCCACAGCTAAGATTCGAGTTCCATTGGCAAATTGCTCAAACTCAAAAACCCCAAGTGGTCCATTCCAAATCACTGTTTGAGATTTAGTAATAACGTGAGCTAAATCATTAGCAAATTTTGTACCAACATCCAATATTATATCGTCATTATCAAGATTCGTGATAGGCTTTTCTTCACTAATTGCTGATTCACTAATTTCTTTACTTACAATTACAGTATCAGGTAATGGAACCTCTGCTCCACGTCTTTGCATCTTTTGCATAATACGTTTTGCTTCAGGCACTAAATCTACTTCAACAAGCGAATTTGCCACATTAAAGCCCTTAGCTAAAAGAAAGGTATTTAGGATTCCACCGCCAACCACCAAATAATCAACCTTATCCGCCAAATTATCTAAAATCGAAAGCTTTGTTGATATTTTAGAGCCTCCAACAATTGCAACTACTGGAGATTTTGGCGATTGAACCACTTTTTGTAAGGCTTCTATTTCAGTGCTCATTAATGAGCCTGCCGCAACCACTTTAACGTATTTAGCAATAGCATCAGTTGATGCTTCAGCTCTATGTGATGTTGCAAAAGCATCATGCACAAATACATCACATAATGCTGCATATTTTTGCGCTAATGACTCATCGTTAGCTTTCTCACCAATATTACAACGCACATTTTCCAGCATCACTAAATTTACTTTAGTAAAATCAATTTTATCGTCAAGATGTTTAATTAATGGTATTTTTTGCTGTAGCATATGTTCAATTGTTTGGCGAATAACATCCACACTATCCTTATCAAGACAGGTTCCTTCCTTAGGCCTACCTAAATGAGTAGCTAGAATAACTTTCGCTCCATGGCTTAATGCATAACGAATTGTAGTTAATCCTGAAATAATGCGGGTATCATCTGTAATTCGGCTATCTACAATTGGCACATTCATATCAGTTCGAATAAAGACACGCTTATCTTTAATATTAATTGCACTAATCTTATTAAATTTCATATTTAAGCTTCTTTTTATCTATAAACTAAAAGAGCAATTTTACCATATCCCTAGTAAATAGTAACCTAAGAATTAATTTGTCTATGCCTTGTTACTATCTTATACCCTAATTTATTAATTAATTGAGCAATCTTTTCTACTATATACACTGAGCGGTGCTTTCCACCAGTACAACCTATCGAAAGAGTCAGATAATTTCGATTATCTTGGCTAAATGATTCTAACCATTTACTAATAAACCCAGAAATATCATCAATCATTACCTGTACTTTGGGCTCTTTTTCTAAAAATTCTATAATTGGTGCTTCTAAGCCATTAAAATCACGAATGTTTTTATCATAATATGGGTTTGCTAAACATCTAACATCGAATACAAAATCTGAATCAATCGGCACACCATATTTAAAACCAAAAGATTGTAATACAATATTTAATTGTGAGTAGTCGGCTTTAACCAACTGCTTGATATAGCTACGTAGATGATTAGCACTTAAATAACTAGTATCAATTTTATGGGCAATTGATACAATTTCAGCCAATAACTCACGCTCTTCTTTAATACAATCGTTAATGGTATTTTGACCATCTGAAAGTGGATGTTTACGTCTCGTTTCAGAAAAGCGATTGAGTAGCACTTCATTTCTTGCGTCTAGAAAGATTACTTTCACATCAATATCTGATTTTAACAATGCTTTAATTTCATTAGGAACTTGCTTTAATAATGAATGTGATCGGGTATCGATACTAACCGCAATTTTATCCATATCCGAATGAAGTAAATATAATTCAACCAACTGTTTAAGTAATGGTGGAGGTAAATTATCTACACAATAATAGCCAGAATCCTCTAAAATATTTAGAGCAGTAGATTTTCCCGCACCTGCCATTCCACTGATCAGAATTAATTGCATTTTTAATAACCTCTCACTGACTAATTAACTTTTGCTGATAGTTTAAAAATTTTTGATGTGAATCATAACCATCTAATACATCTTGTTGATACTTAACTAATAATTCAATCAAAGTTACCAAACTCCTACCTTGAAATCTGTTTAATTTAAAAGTCTTCACCTTGAGTTTATCATATGTAGTCCAAGAGCATTCTTGTTTAAGTGGATCATTTGCTAAAGTATGAGAATCTGTTAATTCAATAATCATGTCTAAATTAGATTCTTTAATAATACAACCTATTCCATAAACCTTCTCTACATTAATAAATCCTATGCCACGAATATGCATAAATGGATCCATCTGTGTTGCAAGAGTTAATTTATCATGATTTGATTTAACTATTACCTGATCATCAACAATAAATTTATGGCCACGACTAACCAGTTCAAGAGCTAAATCACTCTTCCCTATCCCACTTGGGCCAATGATTAATACACCAAGGCCAAATATCTGTAGCGCAACACCATGAACTATTATATTATTATTTTGTATAATTCTTATCATCCCACAATGTTTCTAAATCATAATAGTGCCGTACATGTGGAAGCATAATATGTACAACCACATCTCCACTATCCACCAAAACCCATTCTCCAGATCTTTCACCTTCAGTTCCAATAATATCTATATGATTCAATTTAAATTCTTCACTAACACTATGCGCCAAAGCTGACACTTGTCTATTTGAATTGCCTGAACATACAATTATAGTACTAAAAATTGGGGATTTGTGACTAGTATCAATAACTACAATATTTTCACCTTTTATATTTTCTAAAGCATTTACAGCAACTTTAGTAATGTCTTTGTAATTCATTATTCTCCTTAATTAACATTTATAATATATTTTATTAAAACCAATTAAATTATTTTAAATTTAAGTATAATTTTATGTATATGCAAAATTTCATTTATAATTAATCATATCATCCATAGTCTAATTTAGCTTTATTTCTAGAAAAAATATATGCAGTTTTAATATTACAAATTGTATTTAATTGATTTATTACTTGCACACTAAAATTAATAATACCAATCTATTATGCTTTGACACAACTCAAACAATCAATAACTAAAGCAGTCATTACTGCAATTTGAATAGCGGTAATTAAAGCTGCATCAATTATAACTTCCCTAACCTGAATTTACATCCATAATTAGAATATATCCTTGCACAATTTCATAAAACCCCTATCATTAGGAGCTACAATTACTACAAAATTTTATAATATATGAAATCACAAATCCTGATATTTTATTTAAATTTAATGGTTAATCATTATCTATGTATAAATTAAATTTATATCCAGTAACTGAAGTAATTAGTAAAACAGGAAGGCTACCTAAAAATCCTGCACCAACTCCTGATAATAAACCCCACCAGAATCTATAATCTCGATGTGGAATCCAAATCCCAGATACTTCATAAGCAATAATTTCATAGATTGAAAATAATAAAGTTAAAATTAAAATATCAATCAATCTGATCTTTATAATGTATTTATTGTTAGAAGTCTTTAGCTTAATACCATAATGGAATATTTTTTCTATAGTATAATAGATTAATAAACTAGAACCAACACTTATAAAAGTTGTTGAAAAACTTGTTATATAATCATTCCTAGTATAGTTAGATGCAATTTCTTGTAAATAAAACATAAACATTAAAAGAAAACCAGCGATTATACCAATATAAATTATACCTTTTAAATGAAGGATATCTTGACCAATTAATTTTGAGAAAGTTTTTTTAAGTAAATTTCTAATTAACCGAGTAATCACAATTAGTGCAAAAAATGCAACAATAAATCCCATTATTGCTATACTTACTTTACTATTTCCCACAAAGTTATTACCTAGAGCAACAAATGGGATTGTTAGCACTTCGATTGCCACTAATAGAGCTATAAGCTGCCAACCAAAACAAATTTGAACCTGCTTAACCATTAATAATTCCTAATTTACAAATTAATTTTTCCAATATCGGTG
>CALFYC010000130.1 GCA_937952895.1 uncultured Neisseriaceae bacterium | reverse complement strand
CGAGATCGCTGATCGTGACTGGAGTTCAGACGTGTGCTCTTCCGATCTTGGATACACAACTATACTTAATGCGTGGTACGACCCAACAACTCTTGTATTGACTTCTAATGCAACAAGTCTTATAGAAGGTACAGATTACAGTTTAGTATATCCAGACACAATTATATTTAACGACTCATCTTTGTTTAAAGATGAAGATATTTTAATCGAGTATGATGTAGCGGTTGAACCATTCATATATAATACCGATGTAGATACTGTTACAAAGATTATCGCCTTTAATCAGTACAAAGATATATGGTCAATATACGACAGTCAACTTACTGGTCTTTATTATATGGCCGCATATAATGCCAATATATTAATTGGCAGAATTAACACAGATGGTTCAAGAACAGCCACATCTTCACAAACAATTAATGCCAAAATAAACACAACGGCAGATTATATTAAACAATTATTTACAGGCTTAAAAGGCCAATATTAGGAGTAACACATGTCTGAACTTGGAGACCTATTCAGTCCACCATTTATAGAAGATGTAGATGGTTTTGTAACAGCGTCAACTATAACAGATTTAGTTAATGATTTAGATTTAGTATTTGATTCAGTTGAATCTGCAATAGGTAATCTATACGGAATATCAAATGGAGCAAACGTTGAGCCAGAAAGATTTACACAAAGTGTGGCGGCATCAATAGGAACACAATCTGAAGAATATGTAGTTCCATCAAATGTTGAATTCACGGGATACGAACAGTCATTTGTTTTGAATGATAACAAAACATTTGAACTTGACTTAGTGCCATCTGGCCCAGTACTAATAGATGATGGAGTACATCCAACATCATTTTGGACATTACAGCTATCATTAAAAGACTTATCAACAGAAACAGATTACTGCATTATTGGAACATTGATTACATTCTATGCACCAGCAACTAGCTTTACAATTACATATAACGGTATTTATCCATCTTTTGGCAAAGATAATTACTTGCCAAATGTTATTCCAAATAGAATACTAAGAGTTACATCTGCAATTGCTACACCAACTGTTAGTAATGTATCTGGTATTAGATACAGAATCGTACTACCAACAACAAATAGTAATGGATATAGAGAGTTTGAAGATACATTAGAATATGGATTTGCTCCATACATAGAAGCATATGTTGACCCACTTGGCGCTACAGAATGTCCGCCTCAGTATGCATCTGTTTGGCACAAAGTCGGTTCTAAATTCAAAAAGGTCAAAACAAATGCTATCTTTATTAAGTCTAATATAGAATATGAATTTACTACAAATGAAGTTGTAACACTCGTAGACGAGTATGCAATTGTATTGGCCAATAGAGGAATAGCAGAAGAACTTGCTGCTACAATTAATGTGTTATTAAACCACTCACATAATTCTTCAGATGGTACAAGCACAATAGCTCACGCATCATTAAATGACTTGATACCAGTATCAGATAACGCAGATATTAAATATGCTGGCTCTGTACTTAAACAGAATCATCACCCTCAATATATGCACAGAGAAGGATATCAAAATGATCCTGGTACATACAATAATGCAATGCTTGGCGATCTTCTTTTGGCTTCAATCAACCCAAGTAGTTTATTTAATAATATACTAAGTGATTCAAACAAAATCTTTTTCTCAAGCACATCTGCTGGACATTCTCTATATAGAAGAGTAAGCAATGGCGATTTGCATATCGCATCATCTGCTAACGGCTTAGCAATATCATACGACGACACAGATATATCTAACTATGCATTAGACTTAGCTGGACATAAATTATCAAACGTTGATTCTGACTTGATGATTAATTCTATATCTGGACTTACTATATTCCAAAATGAATTAGAAGAGTTACAGAATATTTCTGTTGACCAAGTATTATCAAATACAGTTATTGCAAATGAAAGAGTACATGTAGCTGAGAGTGGTGCAATAGAAATTGGCAATATTTCAATTACACATAATAGTTCAGATATAGTAATTAACGGTACAAACAATACAACTAATAAAGTAATTATCCAAACAGTGTGTGATATCGGTACTGCCAATATTACCAATTTAAACATTGATATAATTAATCTAGAGGGTACTGATAAGATTAAATTCTTACCAGCAATAGGATTAATAGATACATTCCTAGCACCTCTAACATCTGGTGGGGCACATTTTAGTTCTGCAAAACCATTGGCATTTACTGGCATTGGTAAAAATACTGGACTATCTTTAAACAATGCAGATGCAACAGAAGTATATGCAAATATATATACATCATCAGAGAATGGATTGATTCCAACAAACAGTGACCATAATACATATTTCGAAACTGGCACTCAGGATGTTTACTTCTTACAAGATACTACATCTGATAAAACGGTTGACGGTACTCTATATGCTTGGAATGATCCTGGAACTGCTGGAACAAATGTAACCAATTTAAAGAACTGGCCCAAATCAAATATATATGCAAATACATTAAATGGTAATAAATTCAAACTTAGTCAATACAATGCAATATCTTATACTGGTACTCTTCAGGGTTTAAATAGCAATAAGACAATTATTAATGCGGATAATGGAGTTCTGTTTACAAGAGACCAATCTAATGTATATGATGTCGGATCATTAAATAAATGCGATATTGAAGTAAAAGATATATATGCACACAATACAATAACGTCAATTATTACGGCAGATACTTCTGCTATACAAAATATTACAGTACCGTCTGGTGGCTCATTCGAATCACTTGGTGATGCTAGCTTTAGTGCACCTGTAACTATCAATAATACCTTGTTGGTTGGATCAACTTTATATACTTCATCTATAGTTAACGCTGGAAATATTACAACCAACTCAATGCAAGTTACTGGAAATATAAGTGCAAGCACATTGTCAATATTAAGTGATGTAGCATTTGCAGGAATATCATCAGTTAACGCAACGTTTAGTTCAGTATATGTTGGCGATAAGATAGAGTTTACAGATCCAGGCAAAGAGATAAGAATGAATAGCGGCGCAATCATAGGATTGCAGATGCCATCAATTTCATCTCCAACAGATGCTACAAATAAAGGATATGTAGATGCCGCAGTGGCCGCAGTTGGCGGATCTTCATCTGGTGCATTGGGCACTGAAGTGGCGGCAAGAATAGCAGCAGACACAGCAGAAGCAAATGCAAGAATAGCAGCAGATAACACTAAGGCCGATAAAAATGGAAATGCAGGTGAAATATTTAGTGCAGACGATGGTACGAGCGGGAAAGAGGTTGTTAATTTCGATCAGCTTAACGCTGCGGAATTAAGAATTTTAGAACGTGCTTGGCCGATTGGTTCGGTATATGAGAATGAGGTCGATCTAAGAAACCCAAATCATCCTGATTTATTAGGCTTTGGTACTTGGTTTCCAACGCAAGAGGGCTTAGTCAGTGTCGGTTATCACTTAGGTGATTTGGATTTCGGCACGCTAAATCAAGTAGGCGGCAACAGAGCTATAGATATGAGTTTAACAGTCGGGTTAACCGCTGGTACGGGCTTATATGTCATAGATGACGTGGTAACAACCCCATCTATGGGCGTGTTTTCTGATTTCATCAATTCAGGCGACGCTGCTGATACTAATGATATTGCATTGCGTTTCAAGTTGGATGCGTCGGGTAGTTCAAATTTACCGCCTTATACTGTGTCTCAGAAATGGCGACGCACGGCCTAATCATGATGTAAAACTATCCCTTGAACCCAAAGGATAAGAAAATGAGCGATAATTTACTACACGATACAACGGGCGGCATTTTTGCGGTAAAAACTATCGGTTTTACAGGGCTTGCTGGTATTGCTGCTGGTGCTGTTGCTATGGCACTGACAATGCCAAAAAGCACTACAGAGTTTTTTCGCCGATTGATTGTGACTGTATTAACGAGTGTGCTTGTCGGGCCGATATTCATTGAAATGTATGGGTTTTCTCATTACACATTACGTTCTCAGGTTGGCATTTGCTTTCTTGTCGGCATTCCGTCATGGTTAATCATGTCATATATCGTTCACTGGTTAGAAAAGTCTGAGAACAAAACACCATATCAGATAGCTCAAGAACTTAGGCGCATTCGAGGAAATAAGTAAATGCTTAGTATCTCAATCGAAGGCATACGCCTTATCCAGTATTACGAATCCTGTAAGCTTAAGACCTATTTATGCTCTGCTGGCAAGCCTACTATCGGCTGGGGGCATACTGGCGCAGATGTGAAGATGGGCATGGTAATTACTCAGGCTCGTGCCGATGAGTTATTACAGCTTGATTCGGCTATAGCTGGAGTCTTAGGTGCTGGCGCACCAGTTGGGTCTATTGTAATGTGGCCAACAAATATAGTTCCCACTGGATGGCTAGAATGCAATGGCCAATCAACAGCAGGGCATGCAGCATTGGCAGCAATAGTTGGACCAACAGTGCCAGAGCTAAGAGGCGAGTTCATCAGAGGATGGGACAACGGAAGAGGAATTGATACAGCTAGGAGTATAAATTCAGCGCAGGCGGCAACAGCAATAGCAGGCACAGTTGAAGCATATAACTATATAGCAATAGATAATGGAGAAGATCCATACTCTAATGGTGTTCCGCCATCTGACAGCGGAAGCCCAACATATATAGCGAGAACAATGTACAGGGTGCGTCCTCGTAATATAGCACTGATGTATATAATCAAATACTAATAGGAAATAGTTATGATAACAAAACAATACTATATGAGGTTCAAAGTGCTATGACAATAGTTACCTACAATGTAAAAGTAGGGCCATCTATTGAACCGTTTGAAATAAAAGAAAAGAATAACACAGACCAAGCCTTTGGTCTGTTGTTAGATCATAATCAATATTTAATTTCAAAAGACTTCAATAACCTTCCTAACATACAAATAATTTCATCAACACAACATCTAGATGGCACTGGCGCAACAGTCATTGCCAACTCAGAGGATATACGAGCTTCTGATATTTTCTTTAATAACTCTCATTATTGGTACAAAGTAAAAAGACTAAACATAACAAGTACAGAGGTGTTTGTTGAGGGCAAATTGCATACTGCGTATGATTCCGACTTTATATATTGCCATTTAAATGCAAGAGTATTTCAATACAAAACAGATGGAGTATTGGACGAGCAATTTGAACAAGTGCCAATTGAAATATTTCCATTGCCAACAACTGCAAATCTTCAATATACAAGTCTTGATGGTAAATATAGAAATGTAAGTAAAAGCAATAACGATATTAAAGTCACATACCATAGACCGTCATCAACGGAAGCAGTATCCTTTATATATGAAGTTGCAGAATGTGCAAACTTTGAACTAAAGAATGATTTTATTGAGATGAAGAAATGTTCATTCGTTATTAATGACGTTAGATATATTTTCATTAATACTCAACTCTATAAGATTGATGTATCTCAATTTCTTGGCAAAGGATTTTCATTAAAAGTATATTTCCTAAATAACAAAATGGAATACATAGCAAGAACGGCAGACAAGATTTATTCGTCAAATATTAATTTAGCATACAGTCCAGTACTATCCATAGATACATTTGAAACTTCTTATTTAGTTACATCTGGCACATTAAGTAAACTAAATCAATTGCACAACAACACAATTGATGAATTAGAAAGACTGCTAATGATTGAGGCGGAAGCGAATGGCGCATTGTTCCTTGGTACTTTTACGAAGAGTTTAAATGACAATGAGATTAATCTTGTAACATATTTAAAACAAGCGGACCTAAGAGATGAATGCTATGAGTATGCAACTCAAGATATGTATGGAAGCGCCATAGTAGTATATGGAGATATTACTCATGGGAATAAAACAGTTACATTCCCAGATAGTTCAGATATTATTTATATGAGTGAAAATATTCTTATACAAAATGACATCATTGCAGATAATCAACTACAAATAGACATTTCATTACAAGCAGAAGTAGCTGCACTTTCAATAGACCATGAATTAAACCTAGATGTTCTGGTAAATAATAATCCATACGAAATACCATGTTCAATTGCTAATGCGGATTTTGAGGACTCCTTCATTGTTATTATAGATGGAGCAGAATTAGATCTGGCAGCAGCAAGTGTAATTATGTACAATAAAGATGCAATCATAGAAGACCTTAGTCTATCTAATGCAAGCAACATCCAAACATATATGAAGACAGTGCCACAAATAAATAATGGAGTATAACAATGACAATCAGCGACTATATAGCCAATAGAGATGGCCTATACATAAACTCTTTGTCACGATTAGACAAAATAAATAGATGGCTGTCAGAAGACCAAATTGCTGCATGTATTACAAACATTAATACAATTACAGACGAGATCAAAACTAAAAGTATTGAACTTAGTCAGTATGCTCAACTAACAATAGATACATCACAAACAATTATTGATGGTGCACTAAGTAAGATTGAATTTATTAAGTCCACAATCTATATGTTGAACTCAATCAAATTAACAAATCGTCAAAACATTTCTATAGTTGATTTAACAAAGGGAACAAAGACAAAAGTAATTTACTCTAATAGTGATAGAGGAATTATCTTGGAGAGTATTAGTGCCAACTAAAACATTTGCAATCCATTGCTCAAACAAACATAACGCAATTAAAATTGCTTCTAGTATTGAGTCTTTAATCATAGTCTCTATAACAATACCAGATAAAGATGGCAAAGAATATTATGTGTCATCAAGTAGTGCTGAGCTAGATGGCAAGGTACAGTATCGTTATAAGACATCATCATCTCCAGTTATTTATTTAACAGTATCTCATGACCTTGTGAACGCTTTTGTTATTGGTGAAGATATATTGGTTGAAGTATTGATGACGCGCTTTATAGATAATGGCAAATTTGTATCAGAGCCAAACACCATTGCTTTTGGTAACAAACTAAATATCCATTCATTGATTACGAATGAGTCTGATTGCGGAATACTTTGCGTACTACATGCTAACTGTATCAAGAATGGCGGTTCATCAAAACAATTCAAAGCAATGATTCCGCTAAATGAAAATAGACTAATAGCACACAAGGCATCAGAAGGATTACTTTACTATCCACAAGTATATCAAGACGCATTGAATCGCGAAGTTTAAAATTCTTATACGTAACTAGTATTTGCACTTGGGATAATGCTGGAATATTACGGAGTCTTAATTCATGGAACAAGGCATCTTCATATAGGTTTTCTAATAGGCCTGGACCACCTAAAGTACGATGGACTTCAATAGCAGCATCAAGTATCTGTTCAGATAATAGATTTTCAATTATCTCTGCATCTCCCCGTCTCACCGTCTCTGCGTTAATCATTAAACCCCAATTATTCTAACTCTAAATATTTTTTCTACACCATTTCTCATAGTTAAGAGAAGTATTATATAAGAAAATTTTAATTACGCAAGAGGTTTAATATTGACCCATTTACGATCGCTCAATCGCGAAGACTTTCACGCAGCTCTAATATGAATTTATTTACTGGGAATGGTATTACTTCCTTGTTGTGAGATTAGACCGGCTTTGATTTGAAATAATCT
>CALFYC010000129.1 GCA_937952895.1 uncultured Neisseriaceae bacterium | reverse complement strand
TATATCATCTTTAAAAATCTTTATATCATTGTAGTTTGGTAATTTATAATCATTAGTTAATTGCTTTAATTCATTTTGGTCATATCTACTAAAATTCCAGAAATTATCTTTTAATCAATCTTTGACGTATATCAATCAATAAAATAGACCAAAACGATAAAACTACAATTATGCTATAATACACTCAATTATAGAATATTATTTGAAAATCAATTTTTACACCAAGGCGATACATACATTATGGATACTAAATACCAGGCTTATCTTCCAGACAAAGATGGATATATAAATTACACCATTGAAGATAATGAAACATGGGGTATTCTTTACAATAGACAAGTTCCACTTATTCAAAATCGTGCATGCTCTGAATATATCGAGGGATTAAATTTATTAAATATAGGAGCCACAAAAGTTCCACAACCAATCGAGCTATCAGAACGTTTAAGAAATTTAACTGGTTGGGCCGTAGAACCTGTGCCTGCATTAATTAGTTTCAAATTATTTTTTGAGCTATTATCTGAACGTAAATTTCCAGCAGCAAGTTTTATTCGTACTCGTGAAGAGTTAGATTATCTGAAAGAGCCAGATATTTTTCATGAAGTTTTTGGTCATTGTCCACTCCTAACAAACCCAAGTTTTGCTAAATTAACTGAAAAGATTGGTCAGCTTGGTTTAGAATTGTCGAAAGAAAACCGAGTTTTACTTGCCCGACTTTATTGGTTTACTGTTGAATTTGGGCTTATGAATACAATTGATGGATTAAAAATTTATGGTGCCGGAATATTGTCTTCTAAAACAGAAAGTATTTACTCTTTAGAGGATCCTAAACCAATTCGCAAAGAATTTGATATCATTGATATCCTAAGAACTCCTTATCGATACGATGAATTACAGAAAACATATTATATAATCGATAGTTTTGAGGATATATATAATATGATAAGTTCTAATACATTGGAAATATTTGAAACAGCAAGACAATTGGGAATGAAATCTGAAGATACAATTAATCATACAATTATGGGATGTTAATTTATAGGGATTTAAAATGAGTGACTGGTTACAAAAAAAATGTCAAGCTTGCGCTGGAATGACAGATAAGATAGCTAGAGAAGATGCTTTAATCTATTTAAGAACAATTCCTGATTGGAATCTTGATGCCACAAATAATTTGATTAACCGCCATTTTGAATTTAAAAATTTTAAACAAACCATGTTTTTTATAAATGCAGTTGCTTTTGTCTGTGAAAAAGAAGGACATCATGCCGATATTAAATTTGGCTATAATTATTGTGATATCAATTTGACTACTCACGAATTAGGAGGACTATCTGAGAACGATTTTATTATTGCCGCAAAAATAAACCAATTATTAGTTTAAAACCTAGTTAAGAAATATTTATATGACAAAACTCGTACTAGTTACTGGGGCAACTAAAGGAATTGGATTTGCGATTAGCAAATTACTAAATGAATCTGGATATACAGTAATTGGAATTGCTAGAAATGATATTGGAAATGAATTTCCAGGAATATTATTTACCGTTGATTTATATGATAGTAAATCTACTGAGCGACTTCTTATTAAAATAAAACAATTATATCCAAAAATCAGATATATAGTGAATAATGCAGGTATTGCCCTGCCCCAAACTTTAGGTAATATAGACATAAATTCTCTTGATTTAATATTTAACCTAAATGTTAAAACCGCAATCCAAGTTACTCAAACTTTCATTAATGAAATGAAACAAGATAATTTTGGTAAAATTATAAATATTACCAGTCGTGCAATTTATGGTGCAATTGGTCGAAGTGGTTATTCAGCGGCAAAATCTGCTTTAGTCAGCTTAACCAAAACTTGGGCCTTAGAGTTAGCTCCATATGGAATAAATGTTAATGCTGTAGCTCCAGGCCCAATAGATACAGAATTATTTAGACAAACTAGACCAGTTGGATCACAGGCTGAAAAAGAAGTACTCGAACAAATACCCTTAGGAAGATTAGGAAAACCAGAAGATATTGCCAAAACTGTGGAATTTTTATTATCTGACAATGCTAATTTTATTACTGGTCAAAATATTAATGTTAATGGTGGATCAAGCCTATAAAATAACTCACGTGAATGATTAGTTAAGTGTATTGATATTATTACATTAGCAACATCGTTTCATTGGTTTGAACTAAAATTTACCAAAATTGAATTTAAACTTATATTAAAACCTGATGAAATATCCACTTTTATATATTATAA
>CALFYC010000128.1 GCA_937952895.1 uncultured Neisseriaceae bacterium | reverse complement strand
GATCCTTGGCCAGAAAAAGTTGCGCATACTCCTCAGGATCCGCTATGGTCTATGTGTTTTAAAGGTATGCAATTATTTTGTAATATGAGTAATCCAGCGCATTCTATCAGAAAAAGCCGTAATCTGGGGCAACATTTTATTCTTGTGATTAATCCAAGAGAACGCTTTGATATCTTTGCTGGGAATAATCCAAGTGGTAAAAAGGTTCGTGCAAATATTCGTAATCGAATTGAATGCTATGATGGAGTTCCTCATGCGTTACAATTGGGATCTTATGAGAATGGAGGTCTTGAATGGACACAATATGGATTGATAGAAGAAAATATTGAACAAACCATACTAAGATATCTTGGTAAAATTTTAGTGAATGATACCAATACATTTGCTCAGGTATGTTCTAAGAATACACATGGTTTTTCTAAGTACTTTTCTTGTCAACATTTTCCAGATTTTCAAGGCGAACAATTTAGAGTTCAAGGTTCTGGTCTGAAAGGTAAGCTAAGAACCAGCCCCAACTCCCAAGTTAGCTGGAAGGCTATCGCTGAATGGTTTCATCAACACTATCCCGATGATGCCATAACACAAAAGCAAATTCTAGTAAAGCAAATTATGCATGCAGCACTTCAAAAACAATATGTCTTTAACTCAAAAGCAGCAATCAAATCAGAATGGTCACATTTATTACATAATGATATTTGGCTGTTATTGAATAAGATAACTCATTTAGATGAACTATTAATCGCCTTAGGAACTATAAGACAGTTTAGCCATACACCCGGAACAGATTTATCTGCAACAATAATTAAAAATAAAGAGGTCTTTGAATGTTATAAAAATTATGATTTGAAAACTTTTGCAACTAGTAATAGCGTCATGCATCAGATATATAACCTTACAACTGCTGCAAACTTAGTTTTAGTATTATTAGCTCGTCATAAAAAAATATTGCTACCTCCATCTTGGCCTAGTTTAAAAAATCCTCTAGACCTTATAGAGCCAAATTGGAAAATATCTGAATTAGCAAATCACAGCAGCACATTACTTTCCCGAATATTATGTGGTAGTACAATTAAAGATTTGTCAGATATCCCAGCCCAAGTACATAAATTTTTTGATAATATAAAATCCCAAAGTGTAATTTACAACTTGTTTTATCCTATGTTGATATCCTACGAAAAATTACACTTTTTAACAAAATGGCCAGTGCAGAACTTAAATAAAAAGAAAGCTGTCCTGCATTCAAATAATAGACATCATAAATGGTCACCAGAATGGATGGAACAGGAAGGATATAGTCCTGAATGGGTACAGTTTGTTCGAATATATTGGCAATTAAACACTGCTAGTGACACTTCTAAAGCAAATACAGTCATATATTTATTATCATGGTCGAGGTTACAAAATTTTACTTCTCCAGAAGATATAAAATTAACAGATTTACGTGATATTCATAATCCGGATAATAAAAATACGTTTTATTAATTTTGCAAGATGCTTAGAATAAAACATAAATCAAGTGCATGGATACAATCTAGCAAAATATTTAGTGATGTGTTCAATATACTAAAACTAACACCAGACCCAACTTAACTTAAAGAAAAATCCTTTTGAATATCTCGAAAATCCGTTTAAACCCATCATTAATAACAAAACTTCGAGAAACCGCATTGACACTACTATTCACGAGCTAATGATTGATATTCTGCTTAATCCAGATAAAGATGGAAATCCAACATATAGTTGGGTTCGTGATTACTTAAAATATGATTGGTTTGAATGGTCAGACCCGAAAACTGGCAGAAAGCAAAATGTATGGTGCCCAAGTAGATCTGCTTGTCTAGCATTATTATTAACTTTGCCAATCCGGCAAAAACAAGCTAGGTGGCTAGATAGAGGGCTACTTGATCAATATATCTGGAATATAGATACTGATAAATGGGAACAAAATATGCACATTTTATCATAATGGAAATACCCAAATGGGAACTCTCAAGAAAAGCAATATGGTAGATATTCTGGAGTTCTCCAGCCTATTTTTGAACCAATGAGTAAAGAACATGAATTAGGTATTTTTATTAATACTAATAAAACGCAAATGTGGAATCCAGATAACAAAACTGGTTATGAAATACCTTGGCCAAGCAGACAGCAATTTATTAAGAAAGTTGGAATAGATCAAAAGCAGACACATTGGTTGGAAAGACCATATACAATATTAAAACAACAAATAAAGTGGCAGAATATTTTTAATCCAGCTCCTGAACCCCTCTCACTTTTAGACGTAGCTTTGGATTCTTATTCCCAAAATCCACAAATGAAAGGGCAACTTCCTTGTTTCACACCAATTTTTGCTGATTTAACAAGTCAATACCATAAAGATAATAATGAGTACAACTTATTTTACAAACCAGTTTCATCAACAAAATTATATAAATTATTTAATGCTATAGCCGTTGAAGCTGAGGAACGATTGAATAAAAATCATCATAACATAACTCTAACAACTGAGGCAACTCCAGGCAGAGGATATAAAGATAAAACCTGCATCTTTGACATACATTCACTAAGAGTGTCTGGAATATCCAAATTTATAGAGATGGGGATTCCTATAGATGTGGTGCAAGAATTTATTGTTGGTCATTCAACTATAGTTATGACCAATTACTATAAAAAACATACGCCTAACTATATACGTATGCAGATTCTAGATAAAATCACCGAAAGTAATCTTCTGGGAGATTGGGAACATTTGTGCAAATCATTATCTGCAAATCAAAATTTTTGTGTTACAAATTCTAACTTCAATTCAGATCGTCCTAAACATCTTCTTACAAATTATACTGGTTGGAAGTTGGTCCAAGGCGGCATATGCCCTCTTGGTGGCACAGAGTGTCACAATGGACAACCAATAGAAATAACACTGGCAAATAATAACAAAACATTAAAAACATATGGCCCTGTAGTGGGAGGTTGTGGAAATTGTAGGTTTTTCGCAACCGGACCTGCCTTCCTAGTACAACAAGCCCAAGTGGCTAATGAACTAATGCTTGAATGTCGTGCCATTGGACAACAAAAAAATCAACTGTTGGAACAATTAAATCAACTTGATTGGAAAAACATTAGTAGTTTATCTCCATCAAAAGCGCAACTCCTAACTTTAGACCGACAAACATTAAAGGATAAAATATTAGAGCTTGATCTTGCGTTAGAGCCTAAAATTATTGAATGGGTAAATCGTTATAAAATGCTTGAAGGAAGTAATAAACTATTTGATGATTGGAAAAACCACATAAGATCAACCCACTCAGAGAATAATCTGACTAAAACACCTCTTTTACTTGTTGCTGGAGCTGACCATGTTGAATTTCACAAAGAATTGGAAATTCGTTTTAAAAAAGCCAGTGATTTTTCTCTAGTGCGTAACATTCTTGAAGGTGCAAAATTACGTGGGGGGTTAGCAAAAGCTTCATCAATCGCCAAAGAACATCTTAGAGAATTTACAGATCGTATTTTACGTGTTGAAAATGCAAAGAATTTATTTATTGACATTAGAGATAGAAAAACGTTAGAAGAGGCCACGTTTCTAATGGCAAGTTTATTAGAGTCATTAGTTGGAGACGATCATATACAAGAATGCCTTGATTCAGGTAAGCCTTTAGGCTTAGGGAAAAAAGAACATAAACTTTTATTGGATTGGGCAGAGGAGATTGTAACTATGGCAAATAATAATGAAAATAAATCATTAAAGATAATTGATCTTTTACCTAAACACTTATGATTAAAAGCAAAGACTGATATTTAAGGGGCAATGTATATGAGTATTTTAAATGAATCGGCAACTGAGTTATATAACCGTCTAATGTCCGAGTTACCAACTAAAGCTAAAAAGTCATTAGAATTTGTAAAAACATCTTGTGATGATATTGAATTAGCAAGAGGTGTTATAAACTATAGTAAAGTAGCAGAGTTTGCCACTAAACATTATGGCGGACCATCTAAACAAACAGTACAAAATAATAAAAATCTAAAAAATTATATTCATAAACGTATGTGTGAATACAAAACTTGGCATAAAGATTCAACAGATAGAAATAAGGATATTAAGCATAAATATATTTATCCAACTGAGAGTTTAGACGTTAAAACACGTACATATATAAAACATATGCAAGATGCAATCGAGCATTTAGAAAATAAGATTTCTCATTTAAACCAAATCCTGGAAGCAAAAACCAGGAAAACTCCAATACCTTTCTCAGAAGTAATTAGTAATGGTATCCAAGCTGATGGTAATATGTCAATAACTATCCCACATAATAATTCTGTGCCAATATGTTTATATCCATTTCTAAAGAAACTATTTGGATTAGATAAAAATTCCGGCAAACTAAAATCATTTGAAGTAAAATGCCGTGATAATCAGTATGTGTTAGTTAATTCTGATGGAATGGTTAGTGAAACACTGCTAACACCTGTAGAATGGGATGATATTAAGTCGTGGCTAATTCAATATTCAAGCTGGATTAACTAATATATTTTGCAAGATTATAGAGTGTTGAATAATATTTATTGGGAAATTACCATTGTGGAACCTGTTTTTAAACCTAAATCTTATGTCCAAGCTAATGGCATTTTCTATCGTGGCTTACTTCAGGGTAATAAGTTAAAATCTAAAGAATGTCTTGCTCCAATATTTGAAGCTATTACGAATTCACTGGAAGCATGTAAAATATCTATAAATGTTGTTAAGAAATATATTAACGTGAAAATTTATAGTAATAGCGATATAGCTGAAGGTGCCGTTTTCAATAAATTAGTAATTGAAGATAACGGTATTGGATTCAATGATGAAAATTTCAAAAGGTTTACAATTTATAAAGATACTAGGAAAAGTATATTTAATAATGGCTCTGGCCGAATCCAATACTTGATGTTTTTTAAAACTACTAATTTTTATAGTATTTATTCTACAGAAGAAAATAAAAAATGTAGAACATTTAAATTATCTAAAAGTAATGATTTTCTCGATAATGATTCTATTACTTATTGTGAGGATGAAGAAAATTTAGACAAAATAGTTGAAGATTTTACTAGTATAACGTTTAATGGATTGTGGGATAAGCATGACGAAAATTTTTATAATGTATTAACTGCAGATTCTTTAAAAAAACAAGTAATAGACCGTTATTTACAATATTTCTGTTTAAATAAATCTAGTATGCCAGAGATAAAGATAATACAATATATTGATGGTGTAGAAGAAAAAGAATTACTTATCAGTAATGAAGATATCCCTGATTATAATAAGTCAGAAAAAATTAGTGTTAACTATCGTACTGAAAATGATCAAGGTAAAATATATAGTAGCAATAAATGCGAAGAATTTGGGCTATTATCATTTGTTTTGCCTGGAAAAATTCTTGATAGAAATTCTATTAATTTAACAATAAAAGATGAAATTTTAAAACATCAAGAAATAAAGTTTGATTATTTAGATAAAAGAGATGAGATTAACGGAAAACGATATCTAATTTTAGTTTCTTCAAATTATTTAAATCACTTAGATCATGACATAAGAGGAGATTTAAAACTTTTAACTTTGAAAGAATTCGAGCAGAACCGAGAATTATTTAAGGGTGAGTATATAGTTGTAGAAGATTTAACAACACGTATAAATGCAAAAATTAAAGATTGGTATCCAGAAATATTACAAAAAAAACAAGATCATGATAATGAAATTAATAAATTGCAAGAAATGTTTTTATTAGATAAAGATTTTTTATCAAAAGCTAAAATTAATATTAATTCTAGTAATTTTGAAATATTAAAACAAGTTTACGAACACGATGCCGATTTAGCTGCTAAAGGTGATGCAGAAATTAAGAATGCAATTGATACAATTGATATGCTAAACCCATCTGATCCCCAAGAATATATTAATGGATTAGCTAATATCACTAAAAAAATTGTAGCTAAAATTCCACTGCAAAATAGAACAGCATTAGCTCATTACGTAGCTAGAAGAAAGTTGGTGCTAGATCTGTTTAATAAAATTCTTGACAAACAATTAGCAATTCAACAAAATACAGAAAGAAATATAGATGAGAAATTGTTGCATGATCTTCTGTTTAAGCAATCGTCTAGTGATATTTCTTCAAGTGATTTATGGTTAATTAACGAAGATTTTATATATTTTAGTGGCGCATCAGATAAAAAATTGTCTACTATTACAATTAATAATGAACCTCTACTAAAATCAGATGAATTGTTATCATCTGAGGAAAAGGACTATAAATATGGATTAGGAATAGATGAGGGAAATAAAAAACCTGATATATTATTATTTCCAGATGAGGGGAAATGTATTTTGATTGAATTCAAGAATCCTAACAAAAATGCAGCAGAACATCTTACTGAGATTTCAAATTATGCTTCGTTAATTTTAAACTTATCACAAGACAAATTTAAAATTGATACCTTTTATGGCTATTTAATAGGAGAAAATATTTCTACTAAACAAGTACAAGCTCATGATTCTGATTTTAAAATTTCTTCCCAATTTGAATATTTGTTTCGCCCTAGTAAAACTGTACTTGGATTTAACCGACCTCATGGGGACTTATATATGGAAGTTATTAACTATTCAACCTTGTTAAAACGAGCAAAGGTAAGAAATAAAGTTTTTATTGATAAACTAAATTTAAATTCTGAAAAATCAAGTAAAAAATAAGTAATATTCTAGAGAAAAAGTATATATCCCTATATATTTTAACTGTATTAACAGATTAATCGATATAATTATGCTAATAAGTATAAAATAGGGTCATATAGTTGTAGTTCCAACAGCTTTTGGGCTTTTGAGAATTGTGGCCAACATATAGAGGCCTTTTTCGGTGAAAGCTTTTGGCGCTCTAACCTTTCCACCACCAAGCGGAGAAGGTGAGGTCACAATTTGTGACTTCACTCCATCCCATTCGGAATTCGTTAATTGAAGAATATAGCCTTAGGGAAATTTTTCGGGATTTCTAGAAACTGCTTGATTAAGCTGCTTTGTTTCAACCCCATAAAGTTCAGCTACGAATGAGTCTATAATTACACTTTGATTCCTAAGAATAATAATTTTACTTTTTACATCATCATATTTAATTAATTGCATATTGTTTTCTTTAAAAAGTAAATTAAATTTAAATATATGAAGGGCGTAGCAAATTACCTTCATACCCAATATTATACTTTAAATTGATAGTTATTTAAGAAATAAAAATTTGAAATTAAAATTATGTTAATGATAAAATCTTCAAATAAATCAGTAACTTATTTCACTATTACAATACTAATGGTAATGATGAAAATGTCTATACAAATTAGTGACTTAGATGGATTTCTTAGCTGTTATGATTTCCCAGTCAAGCTATAATTGGTATAAGGGTCAGGAATTTACATATAAGTTTGAAAAAGTTGATCGCAAAATCGCTGCAGCGATCAGAGTTCAACTGATTTTTTAGGATAATCCAAACAAGTTAATTATTAGGTTAAAATATAGGCTTAATAGTAACAAATAGTTATTAAAAATTTGAGCTGGAGATTTATATGCATCAAGAATTTTGGCATGACAAATGGAAAACCAAAGATATTAAATTTGATCAGCCACAGCCTAATCAACTACTACAAAAGTATAGTTATAAATTAGATTTAAAATTTACTGATAGGGTATTTGTTCCATTATGTGGTAAAAGTGTCGATATGATTTGGCTTATAAAGCAAGGATATGAGGTTTTAGGGGTCGAATTAAGTCCAATTGCTTGTGAATTGTTCTTTCATGAAAATAATATTCCTGTAAATATAACGGAGACTGACAATTATACTATTTTTCAAGGTGAAAAAATCACACTACTATCAGGGGATTTTTTTCAATTAACAAAAGAAACGCTGGGTAAAGTAGACGCTGTTTACGATCGTGCCGCACTCATTGCATTACCTATAGACTTGCGCCAACTTTATACAAAGCATTTAGCCAACTTACTTAAACCTAATACACCGATTCTTTTAATTACGATGTTATATAATGTAAATGAGATGGAAGGCCCACCATTTTCTATTAATGAAGATGAAGTAAAAATGCTATACGGAAATAATTTCCACATTCAACAGCTTGAGAGTAAAGTAATGCAAAGTATGCCGGATCATCTTAAAAATAAAGGGGTTACTCAAGTTAGTGAGCCAGTTTATTATTTGAGGTAGAGTTGCGAAATTTTTGAGCAAATTGGCTATATGGTGAGTTAAACCCATATTCACTATTATACCAATAATAGTGAATTAGGATACTTTAATAATTTATTTTAAATTTAAATCTAATGTAGCGGGTGTCACTGCTTTACAAACTAAAGCACTGTTATCACAGGTAATAATAATTTTTGCTTGTGAAGCAATTGGTACAACTCCACTGTTTATATCACCACCATTATTAAATACATTAAGCGTTATACAATTTATAAGCGTAGGATCAACTTCTGATCCCGCATCACCCATAGCAAGTATACCTAAGCTATCAACCATAAAGTTATATAAATAATTACCACCAATTTCAGTGCTATCATTTGGTAGAATGTTAGCTAAGGCATATACGCTATCCAACTGAGACAAGTTACCTACATGAAATTGATTATATTTAGGGCTACTGCATGTAGATGCATCATCTCCAGCCTCAAAATAACTTATGTGCAATCCATTAATTTTAATAACCGAATTGGTATTATTAGCAATTACAATTCCAGAACCAGCAGAAGCGTTATCTTTATTATTAAAATCTGCAAAAGTTGCAAATACATCTACCCCTTTAGCATGAACATTTGCTATAATACAAGACATCACCAATAGGCAAATTTTAATCAAAATATTATGTTTCATAATAATCCCCTCTTTTTTATTAAGATAATATATTATACCATAAATTACATATAAAAAGTAATTACTTCACATTGTGCTCCAATTATTGGGCTCGAGAGGTTTATTTGTGATATTATTTAATAAGAAGATGCCACTGGTTTAGAATTTCAGATAAAACTCACAATACAAGTTTTGATTTTTATTGTTGATTTACTTCAGATATGCGGCAAACCTCAACTTTTGCTATTTTGATTTTAGATAAGAATAATTAAGCGTTACTCGATTCATTACATAATCACCATTTATAACTTAAGTTGATCATCTCATCTCGATATTTGCACATTATATTTTCTAAATTTGGCATTCCAGATGGCCACTGATTATGGCCTGCCAAATAATTGCCTTTAATATAACAGGATTTTCATCAACATCAAACATCATGATAAAAGCTTCAGAAAGATTCGGGCGAAATTTATTTTTTGTTACCATACCTTGAGTCGAAACTTCTATTTTAGAAGCATTTGATGGCAAGTATCCTCGGAAGGCTTTATTTTGAAAATTCTATTTTTTACTTCACGTGGTAAATTATGAAAATCTTTAGCAGCTTGGAATATTTCCTTCAATAAAGCGCTAGATACATTATGGTTTTTAACATAAGCAAACCCCAACTCTTTAAAATTAAGTATGACTTCTTTTGCTACAACATCGATACCATCTGGGCTATTATCCCACAAAGGTTCAAGATCAATAATCGGAATAGATGGCATAGTAATTAAATCCTATTATTAAGTATTTATTAGAGTACTCTACCCTACTCTTTTGAAAAAATTAGTTTTTAAAACAGCTATTATATTGCTCGAATTCATCAAATACTGCTCCAGTAACTGAAGCCACAATATCATCTCGACTTTTTTCTTCTTTCTTATTTCGTACGGTATATATAGCTAATACAATTGGTTTACATGAAGGTGACCACATAATACCAATATCATTACGTACTCCATAATCACCACTTCCAGTTTTATCTGCTACCGCCCATCCAAGTGGCACGCCTGCTTTTATAGTTTTATAACTAGTAACCGTATTTCTCATCCAAGTAATTAATTTTTGTTGTTGTGGTTTGGCTAAAGCATCTTCAAGAGTTAGTTTTTGAATACTTATAGCCATGTCTTTGGGGGTAGATGTATCATCTACAATTTTTGGATTAGAATTCATATATCCATCATAATGTATAACATTAAATGACTTATTTCCAATTAAATGTGCAAAACTAGTAGCAAATTTAGGCCCGCCAAATTTTTTCATAATAACATTTATTGCTGTATTATCACTATAAGTAACTGCAGCTTCAGCTAAACTTTCTAAAGTCATACCACTAGAAATATAGTTTTTAGTAACAGGACACCAATAAACTAAATCATCCTTTGTATAATTAATATTTTCTTGTAAAAAATTTTTATCTTTATCTTCACTTAACTTTAATAATGCAGCAACTCCAATTACTTTCATGGTGCTTTGTATAGGAAATCTTTCATTCGCTCTATAATCTAAAATCTTATTATTACTTGTGTCTATAGCATATATTCCAATTTTTCCATCAAATGATGATTCAAGTTTATTAAGTTTTTCTTGGATTAAGCTGGGTTTTGTTTGTAGGGTTTTATTATTTGATGCATTTGCTAATGGAATTACAATTATAGCAATTAAAAAACAGCGTTTAAATAAAGAAATTATCATAAGCCATAACTCCTAATTAAGACTCACTATTATTTAGTCTATATAAATTGAATAAGACAAAAAGAATGATTATTAAAGTAAAAAATTGTATATATCTAACAGCAAATGAAGCAACGAATAATCCTAAAATAAAGCTACCAATGGTTATACTTAACGACTGAGCCTCTTTATAATCTTTTTCAGCTATAGAGTAAGATAGATTGAGAAGGTTAACCGTATAAACTACAAGGTTAAATTTTGTTCTATGAAGAGGATAAAACATATTATTTATAATTACCCCCATTATAGTAGCAATATTAGCAACAAGTAAAAACCCCCAACTATTAGAGGTTAAATTATTATACTGTAACTCTAACGTTCCAACTATAATATAGATAATAACAAAACAGCATGCTAGTATAATACGAAATACAACCGATCTTTTTTCAGTCCAATTATGCATAAAAATATTTATACCAATAAATGTAAATAATAGACTCAGTCGCACAATATCACTGAATTGAAACTTCGTGGCTATATCTGTCACTAAAAAAACTATATTACCAGTCATTAAAACTGCAAATACTTTATGTAGCATAATTACTGCTATAGCATCATTAATTCCATTAATAAAAGCTAATTGACAATAATTAAGTAAATCTTTTTTCTCCATAGCTTTTTTAATCATTATAATTTTATTATCCATAATCTTATATTAAAAATTTTGAGGCTTCCCATGTCATGTATTTGTTGTATATAAAATAGCACAATTAGCTACTGATTTTAATTTATAGTCTTGATGATTAGCATTTAAATCATTTGTATCAATATTATAGATTATTTTAATAATTAGCTATATTTTGCTCAATCCAAGTTAGAATTGATTCATTATCATTGTTTCTAACCAAACCAAATACTTTATCCCCTTCATCAACCAGGTGTTTAGCTAATGAACTATCAATGTAACTCGTTGCTCCTGTAATAAAAATTTTCATATTGTTGGCCTAAAATAAAATTTATAATTTAATTACGAATTATATATTATACCTATAAATTTCGGGATATATATCCTATAATCTTTGTTATAATTTAGCTAAATGATAAAAATAAAATAAATTTTTTAAAGGAATTAAATCATGAAAAAATATTTATATTTTTTAATTTGTATATTTGGAATCAATTCAACTTTATTTGCAGACCCACAACAAAATCAAGGTCAAATATTAAACCAGCCAGCCAACCAACCCAACAATCTTCAGCAATACCAACCGCAACCAAAATATCAACATGCAACTCAACCGAATCACCAGAATCTAAATAATCCATCACAAATGCCAGTAAATAGAACTATGCAGCAGTCACCACAACCAATAAATGATCAAGTTCCGCCAGTGACTGCACCTCAAAATCGTTAATTTCATTTTAAATATGATTGCAAATTTTGAGATTTACGGTGAATAGATTAATATATAAATAGCTTATTATAAGCTATTTATATATTAGACAAATTGAATATAGATTATAAAATAATGAAATCTGAAATCTTTGAAAACTATAATTTTATTAGCTGTAATTTAAGTTTAATTAGTATAAATAATTGTTACTTTATTAATACATGTTTTGAAAAATGTAAACTTATTTGAATAAATTTGACTAATTCTTGATAGCCGGAAATAAAACCGTGATTTCCTATAAAATTGATTAAATCTAAACTTGAATTCTTATTTTATGGTTTATATGTAAGCTCTTCTATCTCAATTATTAATTCTAGCGAAAAAGATTTTGATTTTAGAGATTGTAACTTAGCTAATTCAAAGTTAACTTCAAATGATTTTCAAAATAGTTTATTTAGCAATAATATAACTAAAGCAGGCTTTCGTAACTCAATCAATTATATTCTATTTCAATACTTGAAAATAAAATACAAAATGCCAAATTTTCTATGCCTGAAATAATTAGTTTATTATATAAACTAGAAATCTATATTCGTTAAATATGATATATTTAATAGATGTTATGTAATATTAAGCTTCATTATTTTTTAGGCCTAAATTTTTTGGTCTAATTTTTTGCTTTGCTTTATGTTAGATATAAATATATAATCCGACCTATAAGATTAATTTGTCTTAAAATATACAATTAAAAGTTAGGAGGTAAATTTATGAAATTAAATTCAACAAATACCTATATGGTAAAAATATGACGTCATTTATCACAATAAAAGATGGTGATTTTCACAAACATTCTACAACATGTCCCCATTTATGCTAGCTCAGTTAAATAACAGTAAAAAGACTTATGCTTTAGCATGTCACTGTTGACATTTTAGCTGGGAGGTAGAAGTATCAAATGGTTAATGAATTAACTTGGTTAAAAATTTAGAACTTAAAAATAATATTTATAGTTTATTATTAAATCCAATAAAGTGTAGGTTGTCCTACAAACTCTTTATCAAAATGCAACCAACAATATGTTACTGAATTTGCTGTTGGTGTTTCTTCAATTCCTTCTGAACAAGTAATTCGAGCAGTGAAAATATAAAC
>CALFYC010000127.1 GCA_937952895.1 uncultured Neisseriaceae bacterium | reverse complement strand
AGTTCAGACGTGTGCTATTCCGATCTTTTAAATCAGCAGAATCTACACCTTTTGGTGTTACAGATGGCTGGACATATTTAGGTGGTTTTTCTGACAAGGTGTTTAGATATCTTGATATGAATAAAGATGCTCTTTCGTTAATCGAATTGATGCATGTTCCATTTGCTATGTAATTAATAATCACAAGTGTGATTTTGTTCAATAGTTTTGTCTTCAAAGAGTAAAAATTTGAAATTTAGAAATCATCCGCAACCTTTGGTTGGGATGTTCTACTACTAATAAACCTGTTATTAGTAGTAGAATTCAAATTTTTACTCTTTGAAGACATGCATGCTGCTCCAGCTCATCAGGGATGTCCCAGTGACTTCAGTATATAAGTATACTGCAGATCTGGGGACCCCTGGGATACTTGGAGGAGAAGACCTTTTTGATTATCAATATCTTCAATGCAAAGGAATAGCATTGATTAAAACTATGTATATGGTTGCAAACATATACAATAGTTGTATTGTTTAATTTACGTTAATTATCAATTACGGTCGCCTTTGGGGGCGCAAGCCCCCATTTTATTACTACAAAAGTAGTTTTATATAATTATTTTGTCGTAACTGCCTACTGGTTACAATCAAGTGGTTTCGAAACAAGTTTCTCAACAACCTGATTTCCACCATACGGCAGATTCGCAAAACGGATATATCTATCCGACCTTTAACATTTGGTATAAATAATTGAAACAATTTCTTTCTCTAATGAGACATGTCCTTAATGAAGGTCAGCTACGTGAAGACAGAACTGGTACTGGAACTATTAGTGTTTTTGGTACACAAAGCAGATACGATCTTTCGCTAGGCTTTCCGTTGGTAACAACAAAAAAAGTACATTTAAAATCCATTATTCATGAACTGTTATGGTTTTTAAATGGTGATACTAATGCTAAATATCTACAAGATAATGGTGTTGGTATTTGGAATCAGTGGGCATTGGAAGATGGGGAATTGGGTCCAATCTATGGCAGAATGTGGACTAAATGGCCCGTTTATGAAAAGCCAGATGATGACGATTTAATGTTTGCATGTACTGATTTGGTTAATATGGGCGCTACTAATAAGTTAGATGCTTATTGCTACACCATAGATCAGATTCAAGTATTAATAGATGGTATTAAAAATAAACCATTTAGTCGCAGACATATTTTAAATGCGTGGAATCCTCAATTCTTACCAGATGAAACAATTAGTCCACATGAAAATGTAAAAAATGGTAAACAGTGTTTACCTCCTTGTCATACTTTATCTCAATTTTATGTACATAATGGCAAATTAAGTTGTCAGATGTATCAAAGAAGTGGCGATTTGTTTTTAGGTGTTCCTTTTAACATAGCTAGTTATTCTTTATTGACTATGATACTGGCAAAAATTTGTGGGCTTGAATATGGCGAATTTGTTCATACTATTGGTGACGCACATATCTATACCAACCATATGGACCAAGTTTTAACGCAGCTAGAAAGAGAGCCTTTACCTCTGCCTACGCTAACAATCAATTACAACGGTCAGAATTATAATGAATTCAAATTTGAAGACTTTGAGTTACAGGGCTATCAATCGCATGAGGCTATTAAAGCTCCAATTGCTATCTGATTTAGCCTACAGTAATTTGACGTATGAGTATTTTATTTTATTTATTCTCGTACTAATTGTAATGTAAAAAATATTGCAAATGCAATTTTATATAAACTCTCTTAGTCACAACTAGGAGACTTTATACTTAGTTAGTAATATTTTAGACACAATCGTGTTTAGTATACTAATGAGGTATGTCTTTGTAAAAAGACGTTGGCATTAATCTTGATGCCTATATTCTCATACACGTAATTGTTTGCTTATGGCGAACTAGGAAATTTTAATGAAAAAAGTAGCTGTATTTGCCTTTGGCATTGCTGATAGTTTTTGTAGCAAAACATCAAATCGTTTTTTACCAAATGGCGATGTAATGGCATCTAAATTGACTGCATTTTTGAGTCAAAACCCACAACAACGTTTGCGGAGCATTCGTTAATATTAATCGTTTGGCTGAAACTTTTGACAAAGTAAATATGTCATCTGCTGTTCAAGCAACTAAAGTGATTAATATCAAATTGTGTGAAGATGAGTTATTTCATATTAATAATGAAATCTCATTGACTACCCATGATAATGATACGCTGTTATTTAATGGCGACCAATTGGACTTTATATTACGTCCAGAAGAATATGATATTCATATCTTGGGTGTAGATATTAACGGAGTATTTATTAATACTATTAACTTTTTAATAGAAAAAGGTTATAATGTAACTGTATATAGTGATTCGATTAGACCATATTCGAAGAAAACTATTTTGCATATTAAAAATACTGGTGTTAAATTTACAAGTATTAAAAGCATTTCATTAGTATGAACTTATTCGTAGCCTGTGATTTAAATAATGGTATAGGTTACAAAAATCAATTGTTGTATCGTTCGTCTGTTGACCTTAAAAGGTTTGCAGAGAAAACAAAAAACTCAACAATTGTAATGGGTTATAATACATTCTGTTCTCTGCCTCATGTTTTACCTAACAGGAGGCATATAGTTTTTACAAAAAAACTAATTGTGCCAGAACTTGAGCTTAAAGTTAATCATACTATAGCTAAGTTTGGTGTATGCCCAGAAGTTCATATTGTAAATTCATTAGAATCTTTTTTTAAATTAATATCTGATTTAAATATTAGTTCTGATGAAATTAATGTTATTGGTGGTGAACAAATTTATAATCTTTTATTTGATTATATTTCTGTTTTTTATATAACTGTTTTTAATAAGTCGTTTGAAAATGTTGATGCTTTTTTTGACAAAGCTCGCTTATCAAATGATATTTTTGATTCTAGAAACTCAATTCATCTGCATCCGTTTGGTGAAGAGCTTGAATTATCTTTTATCACTTGTGTTAGAAAATAGTTATTTTTTTTGGTTAATTTGAAGGTTAATTTTATGTCAACAAAGACAGGCACGTTAGTAAAAATTTGGCACAATGGTCGTGGTCACGACTACGCAATTGGTTGTATTAATCATACACAGCGTACAATTGGGCTAATTAAAAATAACTGCATCAACAATGATGGTTCTATTCATGGCGCTACTAAAGCTGTTCATAAATGGATTCCATTTGCTGAACTAGGTGACAATCGTATTGTTCCTGGTATCACGCGTATTCTTGGTGACCGCGAATTGGATACAAGAGCTATTTTTGAAACGCTTTTGATTCCACATATCGCTGAAACTGGGGATAATGTTTCGGTCGTGCTTCCTGAGCATAACCTAATGGCAAATGTACAGGATAACCGTGCTTCCGTAACATACTAATAAATGTTATATGAAGGTTATATATTTTGGAAATTAATATTTCGTACTTCCCTCCTAAAGATACAGACAAGAATCTTGGTGGTGGATACGTCACATCTGGTGTTTTAAAGACTCGTTTTACGGTTCTTAAAAGTGCA
>CALFYC010000126.1 GCA_937952895.1 uncultured Neisseriaceae bacterium | reverse complement strand
GATAACAAAATAATTATAACAGGATTTATATATGGTTCAGGTAAATACACTTTATCAAAAGATTCAATCAGGTGAGATTGATCGCAAATATTGGTTAGACAGTATTTCTGAAGAGAATAAAAATCTTGATAAAGACAGTATCACCAAAGCGTTAGATATAGTAAAAGCACTTGTAGATAGCAACAAAATCACTCAAAAACAGGCTCTTTACTCTCTAGAAACCGCGACTATACTAGCTTCGTTACACATGGATAATGATTCGCTGATAGTTGCTCTATTCTTAACTTCTTTTCACGATAAGTTGCTTGATAAAGAAAAAATAGATAGCGAATTTGGTCACAGTATTGTTGAATTATTAAATGGCGTGGTAAAAATGGACGCCATAAAAAATATTCAAGGTAAGCTCGAGAATACCGCCAATATTATCAATAATGAACAAAAGGCTGATCAAATCAGAAAGATGTTTATTGCGATGGTTTCCGATCCACGGGTCGTGGTCATAAGACTTGCCGATCATTTATGTGAATTACGTTCTGCTACAAAAGCCAGTAAAGAACAAAAAATTAAACTAGCTAACGAGACCAAGTTAATCTATGGACCGTTAGCTAATAGATTGGGTATAGGGCAGATCAAATGGGAGCTAGAAGATTTAGCTTTTAGATATCTTGAAAGTGACACTTATAAGAGCATTGCTGGTTTATTAGACGAAAAACGTATTGACCGTGATAACTATATTCATGAGCTTATTGTTAATATCAAAAATATTTTGATGCAGCATCATATCGTCGCTGATGTCAGCGGGCGCGTAAAACATATCTACAGCATCTGGCGCAAGATGCAACGCAAAAACTTAGATTATCACCAGTTGTACGATATACGTGCGGTAAGAATTTTAACTAATAACATTACTGAATGTTATGCTGCGCTTGGTTTAGTTCATAGCTTGTGGCGTCATATACCTAAAGAATTTGATGATTATATCCAACCAAATTTAGTAGTAGATAATAAACAAATGGATGCTAATTTTTTTCAGCATAAACCTTATTTGGACCAATTTAATAAAGAGCACCACACAAATTTAGTAGTCCTAGCATCAGTTTCTATTGAACCTATGGGGGTTTATGTAAGTAATACTCAAGCATTACAAAAGTTTTCGGCAAGCAAAAAAATTACAGATTTACCTAAAGGTTTAATGGTTGGTGTGCCTAATGATACAACAAATGAAGGTAGAGCTTTATTATTATTACAGAAAAATGGTTTAATTCAATTAAATTCAAATTCAATTTATCCAACTAAAAAAGATATTACAGTAAATCCATATCAAATAAAAATTATTGAATTGGATCCGGCAATGTTGCCACGTGCATTAATATCAAAACAAGTTGGGTTAGCTGTAATTAATTCCAATTATGCACTACAAGCTAAAATTAATCCACTTAAGGATAGCATTTTTGTAGAAGATAAAAATAGTCCATACGTTAACGTGATTGCTGTTAGACCTGAGGAATTAAATCAGCCTAGAATGAAAAAACTGGCAACAGCAATTACTTCTCCTCAAGTAAAAGAATTTATACTTAAAAAATATAATGGTGCAGTTATTCCGGCATTTTAAGGAAAATAATCTATGATCGGTAAGATTAAAGGAGAATTGATTCAGCTATCAGTGCCACAGGTCTTGGTTGAAACCGCATCTGGTGTTTCATATGAGATTGATATATCTATTCCTGATTGTGCTAATTTACCACAGGTGGGTAAATTGGTTGAATTTTATACTCATTTAGTTATTCGAGAAGATCAGCATTTATTATTTGGTTTTTTAAAACTTGAAGATCGGGACTGTTTTAGGCAATTAATTAAAGTGTCAGGAATTGGTCCTAAAATTGCTCTGGCTTTACTCTCAACTTTATCGTTTCCTGAATTGTTATCTGCGATTGATTCTTCAGATATAAATACTTTATGTCGAACTCCAGGAATTGGTAAGAAGATGGCAGAACGTATGTTATTAGAGCTAAAAGGCAAATTTCAATTAAAGATATCAGCGGATTTTATAACAGATACTAATATTTTATCGCCAAATAATATTAAAAATGATATTTCTAATGCTTTAAATAGTTTAGGCTATAGTGATAAAGAAATTAATCCAATTTTAAAGTCATTACCTAATGATATTATCGATTTAGGTATTGGTATTAAAGAGGCATTAAAATTAATGACCAAAAATAAGTCTCTGTAGTTAAATGGATATAACGGCCCCCTCCTAAGGGGCAATTACAGGTTCGATTCCTGTCAGGGGCACCATAAATATTAATAAACGTGGAAATTATCTAAACATGCAAATTGAAAAATTTTATCCTATAGATAAATTGAATACTTTAGGCTTAAAATCTTCGGTTCGATATTTCACAGAACTTAATAATCTAGAAGATTTACAATTAATTGTCAATTTTATTCAATCAAATTCAACTAATTTTTTTATTTTAGGTGGTGGAAGTAACTTAATAGTGCCTGAATTTTATGATGGCCTAATAGTATATAACCAGTTAAAGGGTATAGAGGTTTTAGAAGAAAGCCATACTTCGGTTATTATTAAAGTAATGTCTGGTGAAAACTGGGACGATTTTGTATTATATGCAATAAATCATGGATGGTTTGGATTAGAAAATTTAAGCTTAATTCCAGGAACAGTTGGGGCTGCTCCAATCCAAAATATTGGTGCTTATGGGGTTGAAGCTAAAGATTTTATTCAGTCGGTTGAAACGTTTGATATAAATACTAAATTAACAAAACTGTTAAATAATAAAGAATGTAAATTTAGTTATCGGCAAAGTGTTTTTAAGACTTTACCTAATTTAATAGTTACTTCAGTTATATTTAAACTATCAAAAGTTCCACAATTAAATTCAAATTATGCGGATTTAAAAGAATTGCTTAATCAAATCATTAATCCAACCCCACTTGATTTAAGAAATTTGGTAATTAAAATTAGACAAAGCAAACTTCCAGATCCAAAAATGATTGGTAATGTGGGGAGCTTTTTTCATAATCCTATAGTTGAAAATAAAAGGGCTAATTTATTAAAAGCGCAATATACTAAATTACCAGTTTATTTAGTTGATGAATCGCATGCAAAAATTTCTGCAGGTTGGTTAATTGATAATCTGGGCTTAAAGGGATTTCGTTTGGGTAATGTTGGGGTGTATAATAAGCAAGCATTAGTGTTAGTTAACCATGCTAATGCTACTCAAAAAGAGTTATTGGATTTTGCAAAGATGATTCAAGACCAAGTATTTAAACAATATGAAATTAAACTAAACATTGAGCCAATAATTATCTATGGATAAATTATCCTTTACTCTATTATGATATAATTACTACTGCATTTGTAAGGATAAATATGCGTATTTTATTGACCAATGATGATGGGTATCGTGCACCTGGGATAAACATTTTATTTGAACATTTAATTGCTTTTGGACATGATGTAATAATGGTGGCTCCTGAATTAAATTCAAGTGGCGCCGGTCAATCGATTGCAGTTTATAACCCAATTCAGATTACTAAGGTTAACGACCGGATTTACTTTGTTTCCAGTACTCCAGCAGACAGTGTGCGCCTTGGATTACAAGTGGTTTATGGGGATCCTGGGAATTATCCAGATTTGGTTATTGCTGGAATTAATATGGGTGAGAATGTAGGAGAAGATGTATTATATTCTGGAACTGTTGGTTCAGCACGAGAAGGAGCGATCCATAAAATTTCTAGTATTGCAGTATCAACACCTGGGCCAGAATTTAATAATTTAGAGTCTGCTGCCAAAGTAATTGTTGACTTAGTTAAAAGAATAGAAAACCATAAAAAATCCTTTGATAAACCGTTTATCTGGAATATAAATGTTCCAAACTTAAAGTATTCTGATATTGATGGTTATGAAGTAACTTCATTGGGGCTTAGGCCACCACATAAACAGTTTGATCGTCAGGTTACACCTAGAAATAATGTGATTTTTTGGCAAGGTGAAGCATCCAATCCAGACACTGCGCCAATTGGCACTGATATAGATGTATTTTTAAAGCAACGTAAGGTTTCAATTACGCCATTATTGATTCTACCTACTGATTTTGATCAAATGGCAACTATTACTGGGATTACAGTATAAACTAGGAGTATATGTATATGCGCAAGCTATTAACGTTTTTGGTATTTTTTGTATTTGTGCAGTTATTAAGTTGTGCAACCAGATCTTCGCCAGCCCCAATTGAAAATGTAACTCAAATTCCAAGTAATTTAGTGCCTATTGATCATTCTATTGATCCTAATGAAAATCAAGAAGCAGAAAATGCAAATAAATCCAATTCAAATAATACTGTTGAAAGTGAAAATACAGGACCAAAATTAGGTTCATTAGCACAAAATAAGCAGGTGGCCTCAAATTCAGTTGTAAGTGCCAAACCTCAACAGATTACTAAAAATGGAGCGTGGCTAATGCCAACTCAAGGTAATATAGTATCTCAATTCACCCCCTCAGGCAAAGGTGTAGATATTTCAGGAACATTGGGTCAGCCAATTTATGCGACAAAAGCTGGTAAAGTGGTATATAGTGGTAATGGCTTAAAAGGTTATGGTAATTTAATTATTATTAAGCACGATGGAACTTATTTAAGTGCTTATGCTCATAATAAAGTAAATTTAGTAAAGGATGGAGCAACTGTTAAAGCTGGACAGAAAATTGCTGAAATGGGAAGTGGAGATAACGGGCAGCCAATTTTGCATTTTGAGATTCGTCAAAATGGTAAACCGTTAGATCCAAGTACTTTAGTTTCTAATTAAGAAGGTACGTTAAATGCAAAATAAACAATTAGTTAACGTTAAGATTATGGATAAAAAAATCACTGAAATGCTTCCGCAATATGCAACAGATGGTTCAGCTGGCTTAGATTTACGTGCATGCATTGATGAACCTAAAATTGTGAATCCAGGCGAAACACTTCTAATCCCAACTGGGATAGCGATTCATATTAGTAATCCAGGCTTATGTGGTATGATTTTGCCACGTTCTGGATTAGGGCATAAAAACGGTATTGTTTTGGGTAATTTAGTTGGTTTAATTGATTCAGATTATCAAGGTCAATTAATGGTATCACTTTGGAATCGTTCAAAAGATAGTTTTGAATTAAAGCCAATGGAGAGAATTGCTCAATTAGTAATTGTGCCAGTTGTTCAGGCTGATTTTAAAGTGGTTGATGATTTTTTAGCTACTGATCGTGGGGAATCAGGTTTTGGTAGCACTGGACGTCATTAATAGCTAAATCAATTCATTTCAAGATTAATTGTAGTAGGTAATACTTCTTTATCAAAAGCTATATCACCATTTAAATTTGGTACTCCGGTGATTTCTAAATCTTTAAAATTATATTGGTTACTATCTAATAAATGGGATGGGACAACATTTTGGATTGAGCGAAATAAACTTTCAATTCTTCCAGGATGTTTCTTTGACCATTCATGTAGCATTTCTTTAATTACTTGTCTTTGTAAATTTGGTTGTGAACCACATAAATTACATGGAATAATTGGAAACTGTTTCACTTCTGCATATTTAATAATATCTTTTTCATTACAAAAAGCAAGTGGTCGAATTACAATATTATTACCATCATCACTAATTAACTTAGGTGGCATACTTTTTAATTTTCCGCCATAAAACATATTTAAGAATAAAGTTTCAATAATATCATTACGATGATGTCCAAGAGCAATTTTATTGGCACCAAGTTCTTTAGCCACGCGGTATAAAATACCACGTCGTAAACGTGAGCATAACCCACAAGTGGTTTTACCTTCCGGAATTATACGTTTAACCGTTGAATAAGTATCTTCAGTTATTATTTTATATTTAATACCAATACTTTCAAGGTAATTAGGCAGGACTTCTTTAGGGAATCCAGGCTGCCCTTGATCAAGATTTACTGCAATTAAATCAAAATTAATAGGTGCAATGTTTTTTAATCCGATTAATATATCTAATAAAGTATAGCTATCTTTGCCGCCAGATAGGCATACCATAATTAAATCATTATTCTCGATCATATTATATTGATTAATTGCCTTACCAACACCTGATCGTAAGCGTTTAGTAAGTTTATTAAATTCGTATTCTTTATCTCTAAAAATAAAATCATTATGGTCTAAATCTAAAGTCATAAACTTCAGTTTTTTATATCTTTTGAAAAGCCAATTGTAATCATCAAGATTAATTT
>CALFYC010000125.1 GCA_937952895.1 uncultured Neisseriaceae bacterium | reverse complement strand
CAAGTACAACTCTTTGATAGAATTAACTCATAAATACTTACCCATTAATAATTAATTCTTTCATTTAATGCTATACTTTCATCAATAAGTAATAGTATTATAATAACCCAACTGAATAAACAAGGGAATTTATATCTAGTTAAAGTCCCATAGTTAAATACAGCAAATGAATATATTAAACTACTTGTTATTGCAAAAAAGTTAATTGTCAAAAAATTTATATAATTAACTTTTAATTTATTTGCTAATTTAAGTATTTTTATAATAAATATCGCAAGTATTAAATTTTCGAAAGATTGGATTAGCTGCATAGCATTTCTGGCATCAAAAAAAAATGGAGCTAAAAGCACACGATAAATATCTTGAATCGACCACTGAGGCATATCATAAACAGTCATTCCAGTATCTTCAAGAAACATAGCTATTCTATAATGCAATAATAAATCGTAATTTTTTACTGCTATAAAAACAACAAATATCATAAATAATATAAATAATACAAATTTAGATACGTTGTTTTTTATAGATATTATCCACAGAAAACTTCCACATAATAAAATTAATAGAAAATTTTGGGGCTTTATAAATAATAAGACTATATTATATATCTGGCTTTTAAAAAAGAACTTTTTAATTATTAAATAATATAATGATGTAATCATAAATGTAGAAATAAGAAAATCTCTTAGACCTAATGAAGTAAACAATATTAAGGACGGATACAACAAATAAACAATTTTAAAAAGCCTTTGCCCATAATTTGTTTTAAATTTAGTTAATATAAATATGTATACCAATACATATAAAATATAATTAACAAAAGCTAATGATTTGACTGATTGCAAGAACAATGGAAACAAACTAAAAATAAACCCAGCGGAAACAACTGTTAGAGAATCTTTTGGCAAGAAAAAATCTCTAAATTTTTGTACCGTATGAAGGTAAGTGAACTGATCAGGCCAATAATTATAATCAAAAATTACGTCAATCACACAAACTAAAATATAATGTAACAATAATAAAGCTAATACCTTGTTACTTATATCATATTTGAATGACATATAAAGCATTAGAAGCAACGCAATAAAGGCATTAAAAATGTCATAAACATTCCATACCACAATACTATTACCTTACTAGTTTTCGACGATTTTTGATTAAGATAAAAGTAACACAAACCAATAAGCTAGTCAAAAACCCAAGTATTAACAATCTTTTTGAACGTGGAAAAGCAGGAGATATAGGGAAATTGCTTCTATCAATAACTTGTACATTTGTTGGTAATTGATCACTACTTTCATCGAACTTGGATAATTCGTACTGCTGTTTAACTAATTTATATACCTCATTATAAAAAGTATAACTCCGCATTAAAGAAGTATATTTTGCAGCTAAATCAGGAGCTAAATTTGCTGGAATTGGAATACTATCATTATAAGAAGTCCCACTCAATGCATTTAGGCGTAATTTAATACTTTGCTCTTGTGTTTTCAAAGCCTGATATTCAGGATTTGCTTCTGTTGCATAATGAGTAGCTGCTTGCAATTGAACCTGCACAGCAACAAGCTGGGATTGAAGCTGAGTTGAAATTCCAGCCACGGTTTGTAATTGGCTATTAGCTAAAATACCATTTTGCTTGGCAAAAGCTGCTAATTTACTTTCTATATTATTTAATTGATTTAAAGCTTTTTGAGTTTCAACATTGAGAAACTGTGTTCGTTGTGAAGCCTTCATAAATCCTATTTCACTTATTCTTTGTCCTAATGCTATCGGATAAAAATTAGCAATCTTGTAAGAATAATCAGGCGATTTATCTAAAACTTGTATTTCTAAAAACCCAACCTTTGGATCTGTCACAAACTGTAAGCTTTTTAATAATACTTGAGAAGCAGCATCAATATTTTTTACATGATAGTGCTCAAGTAAGTTAAATTGTTTTACAATAATTTTAGAAAGTTCATTAGTTTTTATTAAAGCAATATTAATTTCAACATCGCTCTTTTGTTGTAATAAACCTCCAGCAGGCCCAACAAGACTTGCAGGAACAATCATAGCGCCAGCATCAGTCAATTTAATTGGATTAACTGTTACACTTGACATATACAATTTGGGTGTAATTAAACAATACAAAATTATTATTAATAATAATGGCAAAATAATTATTACAAAAACCAACTTTTCTTGCTTGATTATAGGCCAAATTTGTTGATAATTTATCTGCTTAACCATAATTAGCTACCTATTTGTTTAACGGCTGCAACACCCAAGCCAAAATTAGCTAAAATTTGTGACCAATCCATTAAGTTTTTAGTAAATGAATCAAATTCTATTTTCTGAGGAACTACAATTGAATCCCCAGGGTTTAATGAAGCGCCACCAAATACACCAAACCAACCAGCTTGATGCTTACTATATAAAGTACCATTTGCACGTAATACATAAATACTTGAAGTGTCAGCAAACTGATTGGGAGTCCCAGCCTTATCTAAATAATCATTAACATTAGCTTTATCATCAAAAATAAAGGTGGCAGGATTATATACTTGCCCTATTACATCTACAGTATTTGGAATAGGAGGTATATTTATAGAGTCTCCATTTTCAAGATCAATATTTGGTATATTTTTTAAATTAGTGCAATCTGGTTTAATATTTAACAATATTCTGCCAGTCGGCTCTAATTGCCTCATCTTATCAATAAATGCCTGCTGCTGAGCTAAAATTTGATTTTTCATTGTAACAGAATCTGAGTTAATTGAAGAAGAAATTGAGTTATTAGCCTGTGACAATAAAGATTGCTGTGCATTATCAAGCATTTGCCCCAGTTCAAATTTTTGCTTTTTCCTAACTGAATCACGATCTAACTCTATACCATATAAATAAGCTTTATTTGATATTCCATTAGCCGCATTGATTGCATCTAATAGTTTACTTCCAGCCGCTAATTGATAAACCCCAGGGTTATTAACTTCTCCATCAATAAAAACATATATAGGAAAATTTTCTGTGGGGTATTTTACATCTTTACTAGACACTATATTAATAATATCACCAGGTTTTAACAATAAATTATTGCTAGGGTCACTTTCTAAAGCTTTTGCCAAATCAAATGGAATTAAACTAGTTGTATAATCCATTGGATTTATTCTTATTATTACCGCATAATGCCAACTGATATCAGCTTCAGGAATAGATATTGGTCCTGCAGTAAACAAATTATTTTTTTGACTAAAGATAGCATCTGGTTTTGATTCGCCCGCCAGACTTGAATGTATCGTTGAAGTTCTAGATTTGCCATCTTGAACATCACCAAAATTAGTTGTTTTTTCAGCCCCAAGTTTTTCTTTTATGTTATCTTTTGAATATGCATTATAACTATAGCTATTCCAAAAACTTGTAGTCAAGAGAAATTTTTTATCTGGAATAATATCTTTAACCCGTATTCCAGACTCCCATTCATAACGAGATGGATTTGCAACATTACCAATTAAAATCACAGTTTTATCATAACGATTTGGCATTTTAAAAAAGTGAATTAACTCCCCACCTTCCAATTGATTTTTCAATCCATCAGCAAACTTAAATGTTAATACATTGATTTGAGATCTATCATCAATTTTTTCAACTATAATATCTTTCTTTGTATTATTATAAGTATAGCCACCCGCAAATTTAATCACATCTGACACTGTCTCATTTTTTCTAACTTCATAAATACCAGGGATTTTTACGCCATCATAAATTGCAACTTCAGCACCATGTGGCTTAATATAAATTATATCCCCAGGCAAAAGATGAACATCACTAGAATTATCACCTTTTAAAAGTAAATCATACATATCATAATCAGCAACCACTAGACCATTTCGCTTAAGTTCAATGTGTCTCAAAGAACCTTCAGATGATGGCCCGCCTGATGCAAAAATGGCATCAGTTAAAGTTGCTAATGAACTAATGGTATATGTGCCAGGCATTTGTGCAAAACCGGCTACAACCACTTGAATTGAACGAATTTTGGATACTGTTGCAGATAAAGAAAAATTTTTGTATATTCTGCCAATTTTTATTTTCAAATATCCATCTAAATCACCAACTCTAACTCCAATTAAAGAAATTCTTCCAACCTTAGGTAAATATATCCCACCCTCTTTATCAATATCTGCATTATACTGGATATCAACAGCGCCCCAAGCCCTGATTGAAATTTGATCTCCTGGGCCTAATATATAATTACTTGATGGGGGGGTATTTTCTAAAGGCACATAAGTATTTGGGGTATTGAATAAGTCATAGCCATACTTTTGTAAACTTAATCCAGTCCTAATAGCCACATCTTGTTGAAATTGATCTGGAATAAGTGGTTTATTTACTACTTTACTATACTGAGATAAATTATTGTATGTGGGTAAATTTCTTGGTATCCCATTGTTAGCTTCATTAACATCAGAACCTAAAATAGAATTACTTGTGTCTAGCTTTGTTGAATCTATACCAGGCATTGCATAATTTGTTTGGCTTGAACCTTGATTTGAGTTTGAAATATTTCCAGCAATACCAGTAGGATCATATTGTGCACCATTAGTGAAGCTTCCTGAATATGTTCCACCAACTTGAGCAACATTATTTGGAACATCAGCAAAAGAATTGCTAGCTATAAATAATAAAGCAAAGCATACAATAATCTTTGTCTTCATTTAGACTCCGTTAAAACTAGCACTATAGTGAAAATTATTAGTGCTAATATATAGCCCAATATTAAATTGGACTATATATTAATTATCTAAAGCACTGATTAACCCGCTCTTTCAAATTTTTTCCAGGACGGAAATAGACTACGTGTCTTTGCTTTGAAGGAATATTAATCCCTTCACGAGGGTTTCTTACAGTTCCGGCTTGTCTTGCCTTTAAAGAAAAACAACCAAAGCCACGAATCTCTACCCTTTTACCTGAAATTATATTTTTAGTTACAAGACCTAATATATCACGAACCAATCCATCAATTTCCTTACGACTAATTTTGGGATATAATTCTGAGAGCCTTGCAACTATATTAGAACGATTCATAGTCTACTCTTATTCTTGTGAGAACTTATCTTGCAATAAGGCACCAAGACTTGTAGTTCCAGAAGACTTCTCTGCATTTCTAACTTTCTTGATTGCTTCAGCCTCTTCTTTGGCATCTTTAGCTTTTATCGAAACGTTTATTGTACGATATTTTTTATCAATATTAGTTATCATTACTTCAACTTCATCACCCTCTTTGAGAACTTGAGTTAAATCATCAACTTTTTCTGTTGAGGCTTCTTTTGCCGCTAGAGTTGCTTCAACCCCATCAGTTAATTCAAGAATAGCCTCAGCACTAGTAACTGATTTCACCTTAGCATTAACTAATGAACCTTTATCATTATTATTCAAAAATAATGCATATGGATCATTGTCTAATTGTTTAATACCTAAGGCAATACGTTCTTTTTCAACATCAATTGAAATAATCAACGCTTCAATTTCTTGACCTTTTTTATAGTTACGAATAGCTGCATCACCGGTTAATGACCAAGAGATATCTGAAACATGGATAAGACCATCAATACCACCATCTAAACCAACAAATAATCCAAAATCAGTAATTGAACGGATTGACCCAGAAATCTTGTCACCCTTATTATGCTTTTCAGCAAATTCAATCCAAGGGTTTGCATAGCACTGTTTTAACCCAAGGCTAATACGACGTTTACTGCCATCAATTTCTAAAATTTGAACTTGAACTTCATCACCAAGCTTTACAACTTTTGAAGGACTTACATTTTTATTTGTCCAATCCATTTCAGATACGTGAACTAAACCTTCAATACCATTTTCGATTTCAATAAATGCACCGTAATCAGTAATATTTGAAACTTTTCCGAATAAACGAGTTCCAATTGGGTAACGATCAGCAATACCTTCCCATGGATCATTCGATAATTGTTTTAAACCAAGTGACACTCTGTGTTTTTCTTGATCAAAGCGTAAAATACGAGCTTCAACCTCTTGGCCAACAGTTAAAACTTCTGATGGATGTTTAATACGCTTCCAAGATAAATCTGTAATATATAATAAACCATCAATTCCACCAAGATCGACGAAAGCACCGTAATCAGTAATATTCTTAACAATACCTTTAACAACATTACCTTCTTGCATTCTCTCTACAATTGCTTTATTATCTTCACCACTACGTTCTACTAATACAGCTTTCCTCGAGATAACAATATTATTACGACGACGATCTACTTTAATAACTTTAAACTCTACATCTTTATCTTCATAAGGTGCAAAATCTCTAACAGTTCTTACATCTAATAATGAACCTGGAAGGAATAAACGAACGTTTTTATACATCACGCCTAAACCACCTTTAACTCTACCATAAATTGCACCAGATAGAACCACGCCACTTTCTAAGGCCTCTTCCAATTCAGTCCATGCTGCCATTCTTCGAGCTTTATCACGAGATAATCTTGTTTCGCCATAACCATCTTCGATGGCTTCGATTGCAACTTGTGTTTTATCACCAACCTTTACTTCTAATTCTCCATGTTCATTTTTAAATTCACTAATGGGAATAATTGATTCAGATTTTAATCCAGCATTAACTGTTACGTATTTATTATCAATTGAAACCACTTCAGCGTTAACTACATCGCCTTCACTGAAATCTAGTTGTGATAAATGTTGCTCAAATAAACTTGCGAAATTTTCCATAATATTATATATATCTTTAAATAAAAAAATTAAGTAAAAAAGTTAAGATTTCCTTAACCACCAATTAAATCAGTCAATGTTTTTTGTTAAACCAATCAATTATCTGGTTAACCGTATCATCAACTGATAATTTTGAATTATCTAATAGCATAAAGCTTGAATCATAACCAAGTGGAGCAATATCTCGCTCCATATCCTGCTTGTCACGCACTAGAATATCCTTCAAAACGCTCGATATTATATCAGGTCTATCCATCATATGCAACTGCCTAACTCTGCGATTTGCCCGCTCCTCTGCTGAAGCTGTTAAAAAAACCTTAAGATCGGCATCTGGAAAAATAACACTACCCATGTCACGACCATCAGTGACTAATCCTGGTAGAATTGCAAAAGATCTCTGTAAATCAAGAACTGACTTTCTAATTATTGATATGGCACCAAAACTTGACGCTAACATTCCAACCTCTTCTTCGCGAATGGATAAACTTACATCCTCACCATTTAACGAAATTTTATCCCCATCAAACTTTAAAGTCGAACTTTTAGTTAGTTCAACTAATTTATCTAAATCTTTATCAGTTAAATTATTCTGTTTCGCAATTAACCCTATTACACGATAAATTGCGCCCGAATCTAAATAATTAAAACCCAACTTTTTGGCAATAATTTTAGCAATGGTACCTTTTCCGGATGAGGCTGGTCCGTCTATAGTAATTATTTTGACTTTTTCCATGTTAATCAATCATTCTTAAAAATTTTAATTTAGTTTTTTAGCTTTTTTAAATAAATTAAAAAAATTACCTGTTGTTGCTTCAGCGATTTGATACACATCAACGCTTTTTAATTCAGCAATAGTTCCAGCAGTATGAATAACCAATGCTGGATGATTTAATTTTCCACGATAAGGCACTGGAGCTAAAAATGGAGAATCAGTTTCAATCAATAATCGATCTAACGGAACATACTTAGCAACCTCTTTAACCACACCAGCATTCTTAAATGTAACAATTCCTGAAATTGAAATATAAAATCCCAAATCTAGGCATTTTTTAGCATATTCTAAAGTTTCGGTAAAACAATGCATAACGCCACCTACTTTTGATGCACCATTCTCATGCAACATATTTATCGTATCAGCCACAGATTCACGTGTATGTATAATTAAGGGTAAATTAGAAATTTTTGCCACCTCAATATGCGTAACAAATCGCTGATGCTGCCAAGACATGTCATCTTCTTTGATAGAATAGTAATCTAGACCGGTCTCACCAATTGCAACCACTTTAGGATTATTTACATATTTTAGCAAAAACTCAGAATTAAATTCAAAATTTTCTAATTTTTCATCAGGATGAATTCCAACTGATGCAAAAATATTTGGCTTTTGATTTGCTAATTTAACTATTGGATCTAAATTCTCAGGTCTTGTTCCAACACAAAGAGCATAATCTACTTTATTCTGTTTCATTTCATTTAAATATATGTCTAAATAGTTGTATAATTCAGGAAAATTTAAATGGCAATGTGAATCAACAAACATTTGGTTTACCTTTTTTGATAAAATATCATACTGAAATAGTTATTCTACAGGATTAACCGCCATTATGGAAAAAAAACAATCTAATATTAACAATGTATTTGTAATTTCTGCGCCATCTGGTGCAGGAAAATCTTCATTAGTAGATGCACTTTGTAAATTGGATCCTAGAATCCAAGTATCTATTTCACACACAACCAGAACTCCACGCATTGGGGAAACCAATGGTGTCGAATATTTTTTTACCAATAAAAATCAATTTAATCAGGATATAGAACAAGGTAAATTTCTTGAATATGCAGATGTTTTTGGCAACTACTATGGCACTAGAATTGATACAATTACTAATTTTCTTGAAAATGGTTACGATACTATTTTAGAAATTGACTGGCAAGGCGCAGCTCAGGTCCGACAAATAATGCCAACCTCTGTTTCAATCTTCATTCTACCGCCATCAATAGAAGCCCTGAGACTAAGACTTGAATCACGTAACACTGACAGTAAAGAAGTCATTGAACAACGTCTGAGCCAAGCTGCTGACGACATGTCTCATGTTAATGAATTCGACCACATAATTATCAATGATAATTTTACTACAGCCCTACAGGATTTATATAGTATAATACGTTCTTACAGATTATCCAAAAATAAATCTTAGTTAATAAAATTACTTTTTTATACTTACTATTAGGAGTGTTACTATGGCGCGTTTTACTGTAGCTGATTGTATGGACAATATTGACAATCGATTTAACATGACACTAATTGCAGCTCTTAGAGCACGTCAAATTGAAAATGGAAACCCTACTTTATTGGGAGACACAGAAGGTGACAAGCCAACAGTATTAGCCTTAAGGGAAATTGCAGCAAGCCTAGTTGACTCGCAAATACTTCAAACTATTGAATAAAACCTTAATCGAGTAATTAGTATGGACTTGGATTATGGCATTTATAATGAATTGGTAGAAGAAAAGAAATTAACCTTATTTAATGAAGCCAAAAAGCGTCTAAATAATACACAGTCTAAAGTCATTAAACTAGCCTTTGAAGTTGCGAGCCACGCACATTACAAGCAAAAACGTAAAAGCGGTGAACCATATATTACACACCCAACCGAAGTTGCAACCATTGTAGCCGATTGGGGATTAGATGCAAATAGTATTGCTGGTGCGATTTTACACGATGTTGTTGAAGATACTTCAGTTACAAAAGCTGATCTTGAACAAATTTTCGGAAATAACATTGCCGAATTAGTTGATGGAGTTACTAAACTTGAAAAATTAAACTTTGAATCAGAAGAAATTGCACATGCTGAGTATTTCCGCAAAGTTGTTTTGGCTATGGCTAAAGATATTCGAGTAATTTTAATTAAACTTGCTGATCGGCTACATAACATGTTAACTTTATCTTCAATGAATGAGGTTAAACGCCGAAGAATTGCTCTTGAAACCATGGAAATTTATGTGCCAATTGCTAATAAAATTGGCTTACACAAAATTCACACGCAATTAGCCGACGAGAGTTTTCGTCATTTACACCCTACTCGTTATGCTATTTTATCTAAAGCAATTTCATCAGCACAGAAAAGCCGAAATCCTGTTGTTGAAAATATATTGTCAAATATTGAAGGTGCATTAAAATCAAATGGAATCGTAGCACAATTAGTTAACCATGAACGAGCAGTTTATAATTTATATCGCCGAATGGTTAGACGTCATCAAAATTTTAACCAAGTTTATGATGCTGTGGAAATCAAAGTTTTGGTAAAAACTATTCGTGACTGCTATTTAACGCTAGGGATTTTACATAATTTATATCAGCCACTTCCTGGAAAATTTAAAGATTATATTGCAATTCCTAAAAGTAATGGCTATCAATCATTACATTCGACAATTATGGGACCCAAAGGCACTCATTTACAAATCCATATTCGAACCGAGGCAATGGAAGAGGTTGCAGAAAACGGAATAATTAGCCAATGGCTTAGAAATCAGAATGAAGAAGAAATCATTTCATCCAATCAATCAACTTCAAGCTGGATTAATCATATATTAGATATTCAATCAGCAAGCTTTTCAGCGGATGAGTTTCTAAAAAGTCTAAAACGTGATTTGCTTCCTGATGACATCTATGTATTTACCCCAAAAGGTAAAATCATCTTACTACCTAAAGGTGCAACACCCCTTGATTTTGCTTATTATGTGCATACGGATGTTGGCAATCATTGTAGTCAAGCTAAAGTAAATCAGAAACTTGTAAAACTTAATAGTAAATTAGAAAATGGTGATATTGTAGAAATAATAACCAAGGCAGAAGTTGAACCTAGTGATAGTTGGTTAGAAATTGCAGTTTCAGGTAAGGCAATTAGTAAAATCAAGCAATATTTTAAAGAACAAAAATATGATGAAGGTATTAGTAATGGGATTAAACTCATAAATATTGGATTAACTTTAGCAGGACAAAATCAAGAAATCAATGAAAAAGAGTTATCCATACTGTGTAATAAATATTATCCAAAAATTAATTATAGTGAATTAGAGCATCGTGCCGGAACTGGTACAACGCCAACATTAGAAATTGTAAAACAAATTCTTGAAATACCGCATGATAAAGCATTAAATATTGACCTTCAAAATTGTCCGATTCGAATTATTCAAGATAATGAATGCTTACCAATTCCTGGGTATCCCATACTTGCGAAAATAACACGTGCTGGTGAATTACTATTACACACCCAAACTTGTCGACAAAATCGAGCTATAGGGCTTGATAATTTAACTTTAGTTAATATAATAAATAGTGTAGGAAAAATTTTTCTTGCCAGGTTACATGTATTTCTGTTTAATCGACTTGGTGTTTTCATGAAATTTGCTGAAGTGATTTCATCCCATAATATTAATATGGAAGACATTATTCAAGAGCCATTTGATAATAATACAGTTTCAGTAAAAGTAACTTTAGGGGTTGCAAATAAAGAACAGCTTGATAATTTAATGTTAAGTTTAAGTAATTGCGAATTTGTTGCAAAAGTCGCAATGTTTAATGTTTAAGGATTAAAATGATTACAAATAATGAAAAAAACAGCTCAACCAGTATGAGTGAAATCGATGATTTAGTTCCAATTATTCCTTTAAAGGATGTTGTTATATTCCCTAATATGGTAGTTCCATTATTTATTGGACGTCAAAAATCAATTATAGCTCTTGAAGCTGCAGCTAAAAAAGATAATATGGTTATTCTTCTTAGCCAAAAAAATCCTCAAGATAATGAAGTAAATACTAAGAATATTCATCAAATTGGCACATTAGCTAAAATTTTACAGGTATTAAAATTGCCTGATGGTACAAATAAGGTATTAATTGATGGAAAAATTCGTGCACAAGCTAATAACATTGTCGAAAAAAATGGTTATCTAGCATCAGATATTGAAGTACTAATGACTAAGCATGATTTAACAAAGATTGAACTTGAAGCTTTAAAACGTGAAGTAATTCAAGAATTTGACGAATTTGCTAAATTAAATCAAAAAGTTCCAGATGAGATGGTTGCTTTAATTACTAAGATTGAAAATGTTGAACAATTGGCCGATGTAATTACTACACATGTAGTTGTAGATTTAACTATTCGTCAAGAATTATTAGAAACGATCTCATTAAAAAAACGGATCAATAAATTACTACGCGAACTTAATCGTGAAATTGAAATTCTAAATGTTGAAAAAGCAATTCAAGGACGAGTTAAACAACAGATCGAAAAAAATCAAAAAGAATATTATTTACATGAACAAGCAAAAGCCATTCAACAAGAATTAGGTGAAGAAGAAGAATTAAGTGACATCGAGGATTTAGAACGAAAAATTAAAAAAGCCAAAATGTCTACTGAAGCATATAACAAAGCTACCAGTGAGCTTAAAAAACTTAAACTTATGCCACAAATGTCGTCAGAAAGCTCTATTGTACGCAATTATATTGAACATTTAGTTGATTTACCATGGGACAAATCAACTAAAATTCACCATGATTTGGCGAAAGCACAGAAGATTTTAGATAAAGATCATTATGGTTTAGATAAGATTAAAGAACGTATTGTTGAATATCTAGCAGTGCAAAAACGTGTGGAAAATAATAGTGCGCCTATTTTATGTTTTGTAGGTCCTCCTGGAGTTGGTAAAACCTCACTTGGGGAATCAATTGCTAAGGCAACTGGGCGTAAATATGTTAGAGCAGCATTAGGTGGTTTACATGATGAAGCTGAAATTCGTGGTCACCGTAAAACCTATATTGGTGCAATGCCTGGTAAAATAATTCAAAATATTATTAAATCAGGTGTTAAAAATCCTTTATTTCTACTTGATGAAATTGACAAAATTGGTTCAGATCATCGCGGAGATCCATGTTCTGCCCTATTGGAAGTGTTAGATCCAGAACAAAATAAAGCTTTTGTGGATAATTATACTGAAACCCCATTTGATTTATCCTCTGTGATGTTTGTTGCAACCGCTAATTCATTAAATATTCCTGCGCCATTACGTGATAGAATGGAGATTATTCGTTTATCTGGTTATACAGAACAAGAAAAATCTAAAATTGCAGAGCAGTATTTAATTCCCAAACAATTAAAAAATAATGGTTTAAAATCAACAGAAATATCAATAAATAAAGAAGCAGTCCTTGAAACAATCAGATATTATACAGCTGAAGCTGGGGTTCGAACTCTCGACCGTCAAATCAATAAAATTTGTCGTAAAGCTGTAAAAAGTCTTGATACAGGCTCAAGTAAATCCAAAAAGATTACTATTAGCAAAAAAAATCTAAAAGATTTCTTAGGCGTATCAATTTATGATTTCGGTGTTAGTGCTAAAGAAAACCGTATTGGACGTGTAACTGGTCTTGCATGGACTGAGATTGGTGGTGAAATTCTAACTATTGAAGTTATTGCCATCCCTGGCAAAGGGTTAACGGTACAAACTGGTCAATTAGGTGATGTAATGCGTGAATCAGTTCAGGCTGCTATAACCTTAGTTAGGAGTAGAGCAAAAATTTTAGGAATTGAAGAAAAATTTCATGAAAAAACAGATATTCACGTTCATGTTCCAGAAGGAGCTACTCCAAAAGATGGTCCATCTGCAGGCATTGCCATGGCAGTTGCTGTTGCATCAAGCTTAAATCATATTCCAGTAAAATCTTCAGTTGCTATGACTGGAGAAGTAACACTTTATGGTGAGGTTTTACCTATTGGTGGATTAAAAGAAAAGATGTTAGCAGCTCTTCGTGCAGGAATTAAAACTGTCTTAATTCCAGAAAAAAATGTTAAAGATTTGGAAGAAATACCTGATGAGATTAAAGGAAACCTTGAAATCATCCCAGTTAAAACGATTGAACAAGTGTTAGAGGTGGCTTTGGAGTATGCACCAATTCCATTAGTTGAAAACGTCGCACCACCAATACCAGTTACTAATAATTCCAAAATCAAAAAAACTGCAGTAAAAAACAGAGCAGGATTGCAATAAATCATTAGGCTACAATTTTGTAGCCTAATTTGATTAAGAGTTCCTAATGCCAAATTTAAATTATACAATTTTAGAAACAAGCTTAGATCGTAGTATCAATCTACTTCCTAGTAGTGATTCATTATTTATAGCTTCATATGCAAAATCTAAAAATAGTAGACTTATTATAATTACAAAAAATTCTTTTGATAGCCGAAGAATTAATGATGAAGTTAAGCTATTTGACCCAGAGCTTAAAATAAAAATACTCCAAAATACTGAGATTTTGCCCTATGAAAAGGCTTTTCCACAAAAAGAAGTAATAGCAGAAAGACTACGGACCTTATGGCAAGTTTTTTATCAGCAACTTGATATTTTAATTGTTGAAATTAATACGCTACAAACTAAAATATGTCCCCCACAATATTTAATACAAAGAATGTTATTATTAAAAGTTGGTGCAAAACTACCAGTAACAGATCTAAAAGAAAAATTAGTATCCGCGGATTATTTATTAGTTGAACAAGTTCTTGAGCCTGGTGAATTTGCAGTAAGAGGTTCTATTATTGATATATTGCCTATGGGTAGTACTAATTTAATTCGCATAGAATTATTTGATAATGAAATTGAAAAATTACAGGAACTAGAGGTGACAACAAAGGAAATCCTTAGATCAGTTAGTGAAATTGAGATTATTCCTACTCGCGAATATCCAATCGATCAAGAAACCGCTAAAAATTTTATTAATCAATTTAATAAAAAATTTCCAAATCATTCAGATAATCACATTATTAAAAACATTCAGCATGGCATATTTCCTGCTGGAAGTGAATTTTATTTACCACTCTTTTTTGATAATCTAAGTAGCTTATTTGATTATATATCACCAAATAATTGGGAAATTATATCTTATAAAACAATCTGTGATGACATGGAAAATAATTGGAATGAAATAGAAAGTCGCCACGATACACTTAGATATCAATATCCATGCTTAAATCCACATGAACTGTTTATTTCCAAACAAGAAACTCTTGACGTAATTAATCAATTTAAGCATCTTACATTTAATGTTATACAACAATCCGACAATCATTTAATTAAACTCCCAGATATTACAATTAATTCTAAATCAGATTTACCGCTTAAAAATTTACAAAATTTTATTAATAATTTTAATGGAATATTAGTTGTTGTTGCTAATGGAATTGGGCGAATACAAATTATAAAAGAAACTTTAATTAATAATAATTTAGATGTTTCCATAATAAAATCTTTGAGTGAGGAATCAAACAATAAAATTTTATTAATCAATGGCTATTTACAACATAGTTTTATCCTTGATAAAATAGCCTTAATTAGTGAATATGATCTTTATTCTGGATTAGAAATCAAAGTTCGTAAATATAATAATAACCGAAATAATCAATTTAATAAAGCCAATTCACTTACCGATTTAAGTGAGATTAGTATTGGTGATTATATTGTACACATTAACCATGGAATTGGTAAATATTTGGGTCTTACCAAACAAATTATTGATGATATTGAATACGAAATGCTTGAATTAGAATATCAAGATAATGCTAAACTTTTTGTGCCAATTCAAAATCTATATTTAATTAGCCGTTATTCAAAGCCAGAAGAAACTGAAGTAACTACGAGTAAATTAGGTTCGAGCAAATGGAATAATCTAAAGCAAAAAGCTCAAAAACGCATTAATGATACAGCCGCTGAATTATTAAAGCTGTACGCTGAACGAGAAGCACAAGTTGGAAATAAATTTGTAATTCCTCCTGAATATGAACAGTTCTGCCAAAATTTTGGTTATACCCCAACGCTTGATCAAGAAACTAGCTTTAATGAAATTATTAAAGATATGACTAATTTAAAGCCAATGGATCGTTTAATTTGCGGTGACGTCGGTTTTGGTAAAACTGAAGTTGCAATTCGTGCTGCATTTATCTGTGCTATGAATGGGAAACAAGTAGCAATTTTAACTCCAACCACCCTACTTACAGAACAACATTATCAAAATTTTGTGAATCGTTTTAGTAGCTTTCCAATTAAGGTTCGTGAAATATCTAGGTTTAGAACCAAGAAAGAAATTGATCAAACATTAGAACAAGTTAAATCTGGTGATGTAGATATATTAGTTGGAACACATCGCTTATTGCAAAATGATATAAATTTTGCGAATTTAGGTTTAATTATTATTGATGAAGAGCATCGCTTTGGTGTTAAACAAAAAGAAAAATTAAAGCAATTAAAAGCTAATGTTGATTTTTTAGCAATGACTGCAACCCCTATTCCGCGAACCTTATCTATGGCATTGGATGGTTTAAGAAGTTTTTCAATTATTGCAACCCCACCATCACGCAGGTTACCAATTAATACAATCACTAGCACTGATGATGCAAGTATAATTAAAGAAGCTATATTACGTGAAACAAGACGTGGTGGACAGGTGTTTTTCTTATATAATGATGTGGCAACCATTATTCAGATGTACGATAAATTAACGAAATTAATGCCTGATTTATCAATTGCTATTGCGCATGGACAGATGAATGAACATAACCTGGAAGTTGTAATTCGTGATTTTATTCAACAAAAATATAATTTACTTCTGTGTTCAACAATTATCGAAACTGGAATTGATATTCCAAATGCAAATACCATTATTATTTACCGTGCAGATAAATTTGGTCTAGCTAATCTATATCAATTACGCGGTAGAGTTGGAAGATCACATCACCAAGCATATTGCTATTTAATTATTCCTGAAAATATAACAAATAATGCCAGTAAACGTCTAGATGCCATTGAGATGACCTCTGAACTAGGATCGGGTTTTAGTTTAGCGCTAAATGATTTAGAAATTAGAGGTGCTGGCGAAATTTTAGGTGAAAAACAATCTGGCGATATTAAAGAAATTGGTTTATCTCTATATACGTCAATGCTTAAAAAAACGATAAAAAAACTAAAAAGTGGTGAATTAGGGAGCAATTTTGATCCAGAGAGTCATTGTGAAATCAATTTACATGCAACAGCAATTATTCCAGATAAATATTGCCCTAATATACCAGAACGATTACTTTATTATAAAAAACTTACCAATGCTAATTCAACTGAAGATATTGATTTAATTTACCAAGATATTATTGATAAACACGGCCTACCTCCAGAACCGGTAAAACTATTAATTCAAAGTAATTATTTACGAATAAAAGCCGAAGTAATTGGAGTTTCTCAATTAAACATAAATGAAAAATCAATTACTCTTATTTTTATTGATAATCCACCAATTGAACCAATTAAAATGATTAATTTATTACAAAAACATCACAATTGTCGCTTTGATGGTAAAAACAAATTAACTTATAGTATTAATGTAGTGAATAATAATGAACAAATTAAACATGCCCACGATATTTTAGATCAATTGATTAACCATTAAGGATAGAATTAGCAACTCCAACGAAATAAATTATTAATACAGAAGGTAAATTTTTTCATGTTTAAAAAAATTTTGAAATCAGCACGAAACCGTATCTTATTTAATCAATTTCACCCCGAAATTGTGCTTGGCTATTTACGTCAAACAGATAATGTGTTTCTTAAAAATACCAGAATTAGCAATACCACAAGTCTTGTTGGAGAAGATCATTTAGATATTAAGGATCATGTATTTATTGGACACTTTAATTTAATTGATGCAAGTAATGGCCTGACAATTGATGAGGGTTGTCAAATTACTAATCATGTAAGTATTTTAACGCACTCATCACACGTATCTATTAGACTATATGGCAAAGCCTACATAAAGCATAAGAATCGACATATTGGTTATGTAGTTGGTCAAACAATCATTGGTAAATATAGTTTTATAGGCCCACATAGTGTAATTATGCCAGGCGCAAAAATTGGAAAAGGATCTATTGTGAATGCCTATAGTTATGTAAAAGATAGCTTTCCTGATTTTGCAATTATTGCAGGTAATCCTGCAAAGGTAATTGGTGATACTCGTAGATTAGACACTCCATTTCTAGAACAATATCCAGAACTAAAAAAACATTATAATGAATGGGCATCTGATAATGTTAAATAAACAAACTCTTATTATTGTTGGTTCTAATTCAGTTCATACTTTACGCTATATTAATACAATTAGCCCATATTTTGATACAATTATATTTATAACGAATAACAGCGCTAATTTAAACCTACCATCCAATACAATTGCATATAATGTTAATTTTAAATTAATTAATTTAAAAGCACGAACTCAAATATGTAATATTATTAAAAAACATTACAAAAAAACAACCATTGTTCATATTCATCAAGCAAATAGTTATGCAATGCATACACTAATGGCAATTAAAAAATCTAAATTACCAATTAAAACCATTCTAACTACTTGGGGTTCAGATATTTTACTCTTACCCTATAAGAATAAATTATTTTATCGCTTAGCTAAATTCTATTTAGCTAATGCTGATATTATAACTTCTGATTCATTCTATATGTCATACTGTATTAAACAAATTCAACCTAAAGTTAAATCAGTATTTACTATTAATTTTGGTGTACAAAATTTACCTGAAATGATATCAATTACTAATAAAGAAAATATTATCTTATCGAATCGAATTCATAAAAAACTTTATAACATTGATAAAATCATTATTGCTTATAATAATCTAATTAAAGAATCACAATATGCTGATTATAAATTAATAATTGCTGGAGATGGAATTGAAAATACTAATTTAAGAAAATTAGCTAAAAAATATCATTTAGAGAATAAAATTAAATTTACTGGTATGCTTAAATACGAAGAATTAGTTAATCTTTATATGAAAGCTAAATTATTTATATCAATTCCCAGTAGCGACTCAACCTCTTTAAGCTTACTTGAAGCTATGAGCTATGGCTGTTATCCAATAGTATCTAATCTGCCAGCTAACAACGAATGGGTGATTAATAAATTTAATGGCTTAATTTGTGAAAATACTGAAATGTTAGATAAATTAATTATAGAAGCAGTCAAAACAGTTACTAATTTAACTGAATATGAGAAGATTTCGTTATTTAATAATAGTTTAATTAAACAAAAAGCATCACCACAAAATAATATTTCTCAATTCATAGATTTATATAAATCATTAATTTAAAATTTGTATTTTAGAAGCTGAAAATTTCCTATAAATAAAACATATCACAAGTTAGAATGAATTCATAATTAAATATTGGGTCTAGACCAGAACAGAGGATTATTACGAATAATTTTCAGAATTATACCATACAGATTATCATTTCTAAAATTGAATCTAAATTCAGATTCTT
>CALFYC010000124.1 GCA_937952895.1 uncultured Neisseriaceae bacterium | reverse complement strand
AGAAAATTTTTTGGGACAATATGTACAAGAAGTCTTAGTTGAAGAGTTTCTTGTTGGTGAAGAATATGTCGTAAATACTGTTGCTTATAATGGGCAGCATTACATTAGTGATATATGGAAATATAAATGGATTTGGGGTGACAGTAAAACTGCAGTTCGTGACACAATTAAATTAATAGAATTTGATGGTAATATATACAATTCTTTAGTTCAATATACTTTAAGTGTAGTAAAAGCCTTAGGGATTAAGTCTGGAGCTACCCATAATGAAATCATGTTAACAAATAATGGTCCTGTCATTATAGAATCTGGAGCTCGCTTAATGGGTGGGGATTTTCCAGCTAAATTTTTAAAAAAATGTTTAGGTTATAGCCTAGTTGAATTAGCTGTTATGTCTTATGCAGACCCAAAGCGGTTTGAAAATTACTTAAATACAATTTATTCTGTAAAGAAGAATGCTTTAGTTGTTTGTTTAATTTCACACCAGCATGGTAAAATTAAAAATTTAAATCATATGTTACCATTAAAACAACTTCGTTCATTTTGTGGTGCAAATACTAAAGGTATTGGGGATGAGATTACACTAACTACTGATCAGTTAACTTCCCCTGGAATGATTTTTTTAGCCCATGAAAATGAAGATATCTTAAATCATGACTACGAATTGATTCGTTTACTAGAAAAAAATAATTTATTTGAACTATTATAAAGATTTTTAAATGCCTCACAAAGATTATCATTTACAAGTTGGAAAAGCTGGGGAACAAAGACTCAATTTATTAAATAGTATTTATAATACCTCTAGCTTTAAATTTTTAGAATCCTTAAGATTAGACCAATTTAAATCAGCTTTGGAAGTTGGCAGTGGTACCGGAGATTTAACTATTTGGATTGCCGAACACATTCATAAAGATGGTATATTATACTCAATTGATCAAAGTGCTCAACAGTTAGAAATATGCCGTAAAAAAATGCAGCAAAAGCAAATAAATAATATACGTTTAAAACAAATGAATGTTTTAGAGATTGATCAACTGCCAATAAGGTTCGATTTTATATATTGCCGATGGCTTTTAGTGCACATTCCTAATTATAAAGAAGTTGTAGAGAAATTATTTAGTTTATTAAATCCTGGAGGAGTTTTAGTTTGTGAAGATGGAGTAATAGGGGCATGTTCTTGTAATCCAGTTAATCAATATTTTGAGCAATGGAAAGATAATATAGCTAATGCTTTTAAAATAGATGGTCGTGATTTCTGGTTTGGCAATAAATTGCTTAATTTATTCCAACATGTGGAAGCAAAAAATATTATTGTTAATGAATTCCAACCAATATTAAATAAAGAAGAAAAAGATGTAATTAAACTAAGCATTGTTGAAACAAAAAACTATTTTATGCAAAAAAACATTCTAAAGAGTGAGAAAGAATATCTTAATTTATTAAATGGGGTTCGTGAGTTAGAAAATGATCAATATATAATTAAACATATTTTAAATAAAACTGTTGCTGGTTTCAAATTGTAGCACTTATAAATTAACTAGAAATTTGAATTTAATTAACATATTTAATTCATTCAGATTAATAAATTCAACTAACATATGAATTCCACTAAGCTAAAAATTTTCCAGATTTTTTAATTTAGGATAACATAAATATATCAAAAATAATATTTGATATTTATATTCCAAAATGGCTATATGCAAACTCTGTTGCAATTCGTCCACGCGGTGTTCTTTGTAGTAAACCACTTTGGATTAAATAAGGTTCAATCACATCTTCAATGGTATCTGTTGATTCACCGATAGTTGCACAAATATTTTCTAGTCCAACAGGACCGCCATTAAATTTACTAATAATCGCAGTTAAAAGTTTTTTATCCATAATATCAAGCCCAATTTCATCTACATCAAGCATATTTAAAGCTAAATGTGCAATTTCTTTAGTGATCTTGCCATTACTTTTCACTTCCGCATAATCGCGAACCCTTCTAAGTAGTCGATTAGCAATCCTTGGCGTTCCACGAGATCTTTTCGCAATTTCATGCGCACCAGTTTCATCGATAACTAGATTAAGTAGATTAGATGATCTTTTAATTACTTCAGTTAATTCAACTGTTGAATAAAATTCAAGCCGTGAAATAATTCCAAAACGATCACGAAGTGGATTAGTAAGCATTCCAGCCCTAGTCGTTGCTCCAACTAAGGTAAATGGTGGCAAATCAATTTTAATACTACGCGCTGATGGACCTTCACCAATCATTAAATCTAGCTGAAAATCTTCCAATGCTGGATATAAAATTTCTTCAACTACTGGTGATAGACGATGAATTTCATCAATAAATAATACATCATTAGGCTCAAGATTAGTAAGCATTGCTGCTAAATCACCAGCCTTTTCTAAAACTGGACCTGATGTTTGTTTTAAATTTACTCCAAGCTCTTTCGCAATAATATGAGCCATAGTAGTCTTACCTAAGCCTGGTGGCCCAAAAATTAAAACATGATCCATCACTTCATTACGATTTAAACTGGCTTGAATAAAAATCTCTAATTGTGTTTTGGCTTTCTCTTGACCAATATATTCCGAAAAGTTTTTAGGCCTTAACGCTTTTTCAACTATTTCTTCATTAGAAGTTTTGGTTGGAGTAATAATTCTTTGACTAGTTAAATCATCACTTACTAGGTTATCTGTTTTTATCATTCTTATCTCTAAACTGCAACTGGAGCTTTAATTACTGGATGTGGATCATAATTTAGCAAAGTAAAATCTTCATATTTAAAATCAAAAATACTTTTTACTTCTGGGTTTATGACCATTTGTGGCAAAGATCTTTCATCACGAGTTAACTGTAAATTAACTTGTTCAATATGATTACTATAGATATGCACATCACCAAACGTATGCACAAAATCACCTAATTTTAAATT
>CALFYC010000123.1 GCA_937952895.1 uncultured Neisseriaceae bacterium | reverse complement strand
GTGTAGCGTTGGGAGGGGTGCGGGACGAAAGTGAAATTCGGGGGCATCGCCGTACCTATATTGGGTCCCAACCGGGTAAAATTATTCAAGGAATGAAAAAGGCAAAATCCAGTAATCCGTTATTTCTATTAGATGAAGCAACTTCACAACTTGATACAATAACAGAAAAACGTATTACTGATTATTTATATACTATGCATGATACAACTATGATTTTCATTGCACATCGCCTGACAACCTTATTACACGCAGATAGCATTTTTGTTTTTGAACATGGTAGTATTGTTCAAAAAGGCACACATGAACAATTGTTACAAGAAAACAATGGTCTTTACCACAAGCTATGGGAAAAACAAACAAAGTAAATGCCAAGAATTGAGTATTTTTTAAAAAATAGTATTATTTGTTGATATATACATTGCAATTAAAAAAAAATATGGAAATAATTGCCAAGAAGATAATTTTTTTACAGGTTTTTTGTTCTTTATCATAGAAGCGAGAGAAGTAAATAAAAAAATAAAAGATTTTGGCCCTTCAAAAAAACAGTTTATCATTTGTCTGTCAATTGTTACAGCTTATATAGCACAGCCTAGTTTGTGCTTGCTGGAGATTGAAAAGAAAACAAAAAACAATACAATATAATCTGTATGGTTGTTTTGCAAGGAGAAGCTTAATGGTAAGAGTTTATAGCAAAGATTTCAGAGAATTAGCAATAAAAAAATGAAAATAGAAAAAAATGCAAAAAAAGTTGCTGAGGAAATGGGAATAGCAGTAAGAACTGTGAATCATTGGATGTATGTAGAGCGGACAGAAAACAGAACTTATCCAATTGCTTCAAAAGACAGAAAAAAAGTTGAAAAAAAATGCATGAGAAAAATAAAAGATTTAAAAATGTTTAAAGATTTTGTTGATAACAACAAGGGGCTTTCTGCGCCAGCTTTGAGAAAAAAATTTGAAGAAGAAACGGAAATTATAGTTTCAGTTTCAACCATAAAATTAATGTTAAAGCGAATCGGATATACATGTAAAAAAAAACTCCTATCTACAGGGAGCGGGATGAAGATGAACGTATGGGGTATCAAGAGATTATCAATAAACTCGATAGCTCAAGCATTATCTATATAGACGAATCTGGCGTTGATAACAATATAACGGTTGATAAAGGTTATTCACCTAAAGGAGAACGTTTTTATTATCCTCAAAATGCTTTTAGATCAGAAAGACACACTATGATTGCAGCATTGAATAAAAATCTCCTTTTAGCACCATTTGTTTTTACTGGCTTTACGAATACCGCTATATTTAAAACATATATAAAAGAAGTTTTACTTCCTGTTCTTATTCCTGGCAAAGTTATTATTATGGATAATGCTTCATTTCACAAGTCACAAGAAATTAAAGATTTAATCGAATCTGCTGGATGCAAGCTGCTTTTTTTGCCAAAATATTCACCAGACCTTAATCCTATTGAGAATTATTGGGCTATCTTAAAGCGAAAAACCAAAACATTTTTATTAAATGCTGGTATTTCCTTTGAACAAGCTATTTGCTCAGCTTTCGAATATTATTGCTCACGAAACAGGACTTACGCACGTTGTAAAAGTTTAGATCAAATAAACATTTTTTAACAAAATGTTAAATTTTTTTTTAATCTAAGGTTTTTTAAATACTTATACATGCATAAATAGCCCAACTTTATAGCATTTATTTGTAATAAAAAATAAGCATTCATAACATAAAGCACATGATTAAGCTGTTTTTTTAAAGAGTGGGCTTGGCAATCGTTTAAACCAAGCAGTTGCTTTGTTGCACGAAAAAATTCCTCTATTTTCCAGCGATTTTTATAGCTCTGACAGTGCTCAGATGGCTTTGCTACATAATTGCTTATAATGTATTTTACATCAGGTTTATTTTTTTTATTAATAAAATATTGTGCTGTTATATAAACAGTTAAGCCATTTCGTATGCATTTTATAGTTCTTGATCGTTCATTTTTTATTTTTTTTAATCCAGCGCATTTAGTAATGGAAGTTTTTTTCCCATCGTATTCAATTATTCTATTAGAAGCAATGCGAGCATCATATTTGAGATTATGTTGATCACAATATTCTATCATTTCATTTGAACTATAAAGCCCATCAATAAGAAAAATGAATTTTCTTGCTTGATTAATAAATTTATTTATTAACCGAATAGCTAACTGTATTTTAGTTTCGTGTTTTTCTTCTGAAAGTTGCTTAGGAATCCACGGTAAAAACCCTAACGGAAAAATAATATCATTAATCTTTACACTAATAACAACAATTGAAAGACCTTGCTTAAAATTGCCTCCAGAACCATCTTTTAATAACCATACACCTTCTATTTTTTGCGAATATTCCTTAGGAATAAATGTATCATCAATAATAAATGAAACATTTTTAATGTTTTTTTTTATTACTTCCATTAAGATTTTTATATTTTCTTCAAATAATGGCTCAGAATAAAGCATTCTTGTTAGCTTGTCGTGAGAGGTGTTATTTTCAAAAGCCATTTGTGTGCACGTTTTGTTTCCAGTTGTAAGTATCAATGAGATTTCGTAAGGGCCAAATGAAGTATTTACATTTTTGAAAACATCAGCTAGAATTAATTTTATCATGATCAGGGTTCCTTTTTGTTCGATCAATTGTTTAAATCGGAGCCCAGTATAGCATGAAACTTTCATTTAGTCTCAATTATAAAATAGTTTCAACTATTTTCATTCAATAAGAAATAAAAATCATTTCAAAAATAAATTTTCGTTTAGCATAAATAAAAAAAGCCCATATTTAAAAAAAAATTTAACATTTTGTTAAAAAACGTTTATTTGATCTAAACTTTTACAACGTGCGTAAGTCCTGTTATCATCTTGATCCATGCATAAGGTCATCGACGTAATTGATAAAAAAGCTAATATGATAATTTTTTGTATTTTTTTTTTCATTTTTATATACTCACTGTAATCAATCGGTGTTTTTATTTATCTTTATTATACCAAAAATTGTTTTTAATATCCAGTAGTTTTTCTTTTTGGTTTTTATGATAGAAAATTTGCGACAAGGGAGCCTGTTATTTTTTATTGATGTAGGCGTTGATTCTTTTTTTAAGTGAATACAAAGCACCAGATGAATGTTTTTTGTAATTATATATATCGCGTAATGAAGCAAAAGCAAAAAGGGCAAAAAAACCACCGCCAATAATTTTATTTCTGCCTATTCTTTGGAAATAATTCCTATTTTCCAATTTTCGTTGTTTGCTTTTTTCTATTTCATCTGAATTTTTTGTCGTATCGCCCCAATAATCCTTAGGGATTATAACTATACTTCTATTTTTTAGTTTATTGTTTATCTCATCAATAAAATAAGCATTATTATCGTCTGTTTGTTGTATGCTAAAGCAAACCACATAATCACTATTGTTTTTTTGAGAAAACATATACGGAAAAAATATTGTATATTTTCCATTTTCCCCTTCTTTTAAAAAATCTACACCACCTAAATGCTCATCTTTTTTTTTCTCATTTTGATGATTGCATAGTGAGAACAGAGGAGCAATAGGAGAGTAATTAAATTTATCATTTAATATTACATTTACTTCATTTTGATTAAAAATTGTTTTTATAAAAACCAAAGAGAATCTCATCCCTATTGTATCTACAAATCTTGAACTTAACGATGAAGAGATTATTGATATTTATAAACGACGCTGGGATATTGAACAAGGCTATAAAGAACTTAGAGAACACTTTGGCTTTGGTAAGGAAGAGAATCGAATATATGAAGCTCTAATAGCTAGAATCACACTATCATTTTTTACATACAATATAGTCAGTTATATAAATCGTATCAGTAATGAACCAAAAACAATCGGCGGACTTTTTAAAGATTTAGAATGTGAACTTCATACCTTGGCAATAGCGATGCAAGCATTTTTAGCTATTTTAGATGAGATAGCCAAAATTGAAGAGGTAGTCAATAGAAATGAAAATTTTACAGCCATAATCGATCTATTAAGAGATGTGACTGGAAAACTGCTTGGTTTTAGGTGCGAAAGTTAAGTAAGTAAAGTTGTTGTATTATTATGAAAAATAACTTTATGGGAC
>CALFYC010000122.1 GCA_937952895.1 uncultured Neisseriaceae bacterium | reverse complement strand
TTACCGTATGCTATGCTAATGAGATTTTCAGTCCCTGGGCAAGATTCTTCTATCCAACCAGTACCATCATTTTTAGAAACTATTATAGTATTATCATCACCTACAGCAACAAATTTATTATCACCATACACAACACTTCTTAGATTATTCTTTACTCCGCTATATAAGGATGTCCAAACAGTCCCATTATTTGAAATTAATACTTTTCCACTCTCACCTACAGCAACAAATCTTTTATTAGCATATGTAATTCCAAACATATCCCCTTCGCCAATTGATTCGTAATTCCATATTACACCGTCTGAAGAAAGAAGAATTGTACCATTATCACCAACCACATCAATTTGGTTATTCCCATATGCAATACTATATAGATTTATACCCGTCATGCTTAATCTATCTTGCCAATTATATCCATCTGATGAATTTATAACTTCACCATCATCTCCAACAGCAATAAATTGCTTATCAGTATGGACTATTCCGTTTAAATTTTTAAACTCATGACTAAACCCATTCTGCCACTCTATTCCATCTGTAGAGGTCGCAATCAAACCTTCACCATTAATATCTGAACCCGCAACTACAAATTTTCCAGCACCATAAGCTATTCCACTTATGTAAACATTATTTATTGAAGATTTTACCACCCAATTAGTTAAGTCACTAGATGCTAAAAAGTTATTATTAGATTCTATATTTGATAAAACAGTATATAGATTATTACCATAAGCTATTTTATTAAATGGTATTTCTAAATTCGTAGATATATAGTTCCAATTTAGCCCATCTTGAGATACAGCAACTATTCCCGTTTGAGAAGATTGATCTTGACCAACTGCAATAAATTTACTTTCTGCATAAATAATAGAATTTAAGTTAGTATTTGGTCTATTATTTATAACGCGATTCCACGTAATACCATCAGCTGAATTCAAAATAAGACTACTATGGCTTTCATCTTCACCAATCAAAATGAAATGATTTTGACTAAATATAACACTATTTAAATTACCATTTACTTTAACTGATTCAATATTCCAATTTACTCCATCTACAGATGTGGCAATTTTAATATTTTCGGATTCCTCGTCATTTTTGATAGTTGCAACGTATTGTCTATTACCATATACAACTTTACCAATATACCCATTAAATAATCCCGAATAAGACTCAATATGCCAATCTGTACCATCATTTGAATATAATAATATATTACTGCCATTATAATTTCTGCCTGTTGCAATAAATTTATTATTTCCATATAAGATACTGTCGATATCTATTTTTGCTTCTGTAGATTCTGATTGCCAATTCACTCCATCCGTCGAACTTACAATAACACCCAATAGACCAACTGAGACAAATTTATTATTCCCATAAACTATATCTTGCATACCCTCAATTGATGATCTTACATTTCCTATTTTGCCAGATAAAGAAAGTTTATTAATTATTCCACCTTCTCCAACTATCATAAATCCCGCGTTTGAAGATCTAGACAAATCAATTGATCCAACATTTGAATTTGCATTGTTAGAACTATTACAGCTTAATAACAATATTGAAATATTCAATATAAATATCACACTAATTAATCTTTTTAAAATCTTAAAATTTTTCATATTGTAAATCCAAAATAACGACTTTATTGAAAATTATAACATATAAATTATTATTGCAAAGAATATGTATAATCTTATCAAGTAGCAAGTAAATTAAAAAATATATTGATATTTTTGAACCTAAGACTTCGAGCGATATTAGCAAATTGAAATTAGCATTTTGCGAATTTTTGCAAAACCCTATAAATGATTATGGCAAAATTAAGTTTAAAGACTAGATAATTAAAAATTAATATATTTTTAAAAATTTAAGTAGATGCATACAATAAAATTATATGTCGCTTATGATTATCTTTGTAAATAACTCATCAAGATTTGATAGCAATCTCTTTGTCAGATGATTAAATAACTTAGTTTAATTTTCAACATTCCAAAAATCAAATTTTATTAGTTCCCATTAGGTATAATTTTCCATAAATCATTTATACCACTTCCACTAAACAACCAGAAATTACCCGCTTCGTCTAACCAGCCAACTGAAGCACTACGATAACCTATCATATTATCCGAGCTTGGAACACCCTTAGTTCCATAAATCCCACTAGCATTAAAAGTACTCTCACCACCCATCCAGGTCCAGAGATTACTTTCGATATTATAACGCCAGACATCATTAAAATGTGCCGAACCGATTAAACCACCGAAGAGCCACAGATTGCCTTGATGATCTCGCCAACCAACCACGCCACCCCATCTAGCCCCGGGGACATTACTTTCGTTAGCTACACCTTTAGTCCCATAATCACCATGCTGCCATGGACCGTTTTTACCGCTGGTCCAGGTCCAAGTATTATTGTTTAGTGAATATTTCCATAAATCATTAAAAGCATCACCACTACTGTTAAAACCACCAAATAGCCATAAGTTACCAGATTCGTCAGACCATACTACATCACTATCACGAGATCCAGGAATATTATTAACACTTGGCACACCTTTAGTTCCATAGTTTGCAGGCTGTTCTGACTCGTTAGGTCCACTCACCCATGTCCAAGTATTATCATTAGGGTTATATTTCCATAAATCATTATAGTAGCCATTATCAAAACCTTCTCCACCAAAGAGCCATAAATTATTATTTTCATACCATCCAGAAGCAGTATCTCTAGCACATGGAATATTATTTATACTTGGCACTCCCTTAGTTCCATAATGAGCTATTCCACCAACATGACTTTCACCTCCAACCCATGTCCAAGTATTATCATGTATCGTATACTTCCAAATGTCATTAATATCATTTAGGTTGCCAGATTCATCATAGCCATACCCACCAAATAGCCATAAATTACCAGACTCATCACTCCAATAGGTAGAACGATCTCGTGCTCCAGGAAGATTATTTACGCTAGCAACTCCTTTAACACCATAAATTCCAGACTCATTAATAATATTTTGACCACTCACCCATGTCCACGTATTATCATTGGGATTATATTTCCATAAATCATTTAACATTCCGCCGTTATCATAAGCATCCTGTCCTTGCCCACCAAATAACCATAAATTACCTGAACTATCAGACCAACTTACAGCCCAAACACGCTGACCTGGTGTATTATCTACACTGGGAATACCTTTAGTTCCATAATGAGGAATCGATGTATCACTCTCACCACTAACCCATTCATACATCACAGGCGAATTATTGGTAACTGTCATGGTAGTAGTTGCTGACTCATAACCATCAGCACTAGCTATTATAATGGATGATCCAGCACCATTTAATGCACTATATACATAAACCGGGCAAGTATTGCTGCTTTCAGTCAAAATACAGGTATTGGTTAATAATGTAATTGTCCAGGGATTAGTACTTGTTAAGTTTACCGTTAATGGATTATTATCGTACTCTCGTCCATTTAAACTTAATGTTAATATAGCTGATTCTAAATAATTAATAGTTGGATCCTGAGGTGAAATTGACAAAGTACCAGGAGTTGGAGTATGACCATTATTAACATTAATAGTCATCGTACCAACTAAAACTTTATGATTTATAACTCCATATGAATATGAAGCGTATAATTCAACACTATAAGAACCAATTACCGCATCTGTAGCATTTATTAGCATAGTGCTACTTAAAGTTGTACTTCCACTAATTAAAGTTGCTGGATTAAATGAAATTATTAAACCGGAGCCTGATTCAAGCACCTGATCACTAAAAGTTATTGATAAACCTGGAGTTCCCCCATAAATAGAAATACTTGTATTCAGATCATTACCTTGATTAACATCCAAAGTTGAAGTCGGGCTAGAAATAATTGTACCATTTGGTAAGATATATTGAATTCCAGATTCAACGGCTCGGTAACTACTGCCATTATTACCACCACAAGCACATAAAATCATACAGATACAAGCTATTATTATTTTGGCTAAAACATTATACATAAAATAGACCCCATTCTATATTTAATATGCACCGTATTACTAGATTAATTAACTTTATTAATTTTTAAGCTTTTTGAAAATTAATCAAAATTTAGGCTGGAGTATAGCTTAAAAAATATAAAAAAGCAATAACAAAGCAAGTATCAATAATTTTTATACTAATACAATTATTTACAATGGGCAAATACCAACTAAACTCACTCCATTAAAACTTGGCAGATAGCTCCAATTAACTCCATCTGTAGATGTAATTATTACTCCATAATAACTAACAATAACAAATTGGCCATGATTAAATGCTATTGCACCACCATAACTTAAGTTGTTTGGTTCAACATCCCAATTAACACCATCCGTAGAATTTATAATAATTGCTTTACTTTCACCAGCATCTAAACCAAAAGCTACATATTTATTATTACCATAGGTTATACCAAAAAGACTTCCACCTCCAACATAAGATTCTTTCTGCCAATTGGTCCCAGAACTATCAGCCACTAATATATTATTACTACTTTCACCAACTGCAATAAATTTATTATCACCATATACTACACTTATTAAATCGGTGTTTATGCCGCTTGATTCAGATATCCAAGTATTTCCATCTGTTGATATTAATATGGATCCATTTTCTCCTACTGCAATAAATCGATTATTCGCATATGTAATTCCAAAAATATTACTCTTTATTCCACTTGATTCAAAATTCCAACTTTCACCATTTGAAGAGGTAAGAATTACACCGTTATCACCAACAGTAACAAATTGATTATTGCCATATGCTACATTATATAAATTGATACCCGGTAAACTAAATTTTTGATCCCAAGTATTTCCATCTAATGAACTGAGAATTTCACCATTATGTCCAACAGCAATAAATTGATTATTAGCATGAACAATTCCATTTAAATAATCATCAGGATCACGATTAAATCCATTTTGCCACTGCGCCACATTTGTTGATGTTAGCAAAACACCTACAGCAGTAATACTTGAACCAGCGATTACGAATTTTCCAGCACCATAAGATATGCCACCTATATAAGAATTATTTATTGAAGATTCTAATCTCCAATTGATTAAATCATGTGAAGCTAGTATATTATTATTAGATTCCGTATTTGATAAAACCGCAAATAAATTATTTCCATAAACTATTTTATTAAATGGCATTGCTAAATTAGTAGGTATAAAATCCCAATCTACTCCGTCTTCAGATACAGCAACTATTCCCATTTGAGAAGACTCATCTTGGCCTACTGTAATAAATTTACTTTCTGCATAAATAATAGAATTTAAATTTGTGCTAGCTCGGCTATTAAGAATTCTCCATGATTTACTATCATTTGAACTTAAAATAATACTTTTATGATTTTCATCTTGTCCCACAGCAATAAAACGATTTTGATTAAATGTAATGCTATTTAAATTACCATTTATTCCAACTGACTCAACATTCCAATTTACTCCATCAATAGATGTAGCAATTTTAATATCCTCAAAACTCCAATCGTTATTAATAATTGCAACAAATTGTCCATTACCATATGCTAAACTGCTAAATGGTTTATATGAAGTAGTATATGAAACAGATTCAATACCCCAACTAACTCCATCATTAGAATATAAAATTATACTACCACCATTATAGTCTGAACCAGTAGCAATAAACTTGTTGTTTACATATGACACATCTTCAATATCTATATTTGCTTCGGTCGATTCTGCTTGCCAATTAACCCCATCGGTAGAACTTACAATAATACCAAACATTCCTACTGCAACAAATCTATTATTTCCATATACAACATCTGTCAAACCTTCAATAGATGCTCTAACATTTGATATTTGACCTGATGATGAAAGTTTATTAATTATTCCACCCTCCCCAACCATCATAAACCCTGATTCTAAATGCTGAGGTGGATTGACTGGCCCGGGATTTGTACTTGTTGCGCTAGAACTACCACTAGTACAACTTATTATTTGTATTGAAGTACTTAACACAAATATTACGTTACATAATTTTCTTAAAAATTTAAAATTTTTCATATTAAAAGCCTAAAAATAATTGTTTTACTATAATTTGATTAAAATATCTACTACAACTTACTTGTTACATTCGGATTTGATTGTATCTGTGGTTGTAGCTTTACACTCAGTTTAGTACTATCAGGATCCAGTTTTATTGCATCCCCATCAGCACTATCAATAATAAACCCTATCGGGAAATTTAATATATTCCAAAGTCCAACTGTTTGAAATTGAGCATTGATTTGCACATCTTGATCTACATAACCATCTTTTTTAACTGTAATTGGCATACCACCATATACATAGGTTGGTAATGTTACTGTTGTTGGCGTAGTTCCATAATTCTTACCATTGATATATACATTAGCACCCTCTGGCTCAGAATTAACTGATACTTGACGTGTGTTATCGCCATACATTGATGCACAACCAGTTACACCAAATATTAATAAATATAATGCGAATTTTGAATTTTTTAACATAATTAATCTTTCTTAAATTAAATTTCTTTATTACTTTAAAGAATAAATATAAATCTGTCCATGACCCGCGGAATCTGTATAGAGTGAATATAGTTTAGTTCCATCATTATTCGTATATATGTTACAAATTGGAACTGTACTACTTCCAATTTGCGACCAGTCTGACCATATACCATTAACGTTTATAGATGCATAGATATTTCCATTCTGAGGTGCAGCATATATTGTATTATTCCTATTAGCTAACGCTGATCTTGATGCACAGGCATACGCATTCACATTAATACCATTATTAATAAAACTAAAGTCGCCACCTAAATCAGATAAATTATTATATTCAATCTCTTGATTAAATGGCCCCAAAAAACTTTCATTCAATGGCATAACAAAAACCTCTGACTCAGTATATAAAGCATTAATATAATTAGATGTTCCAGGAGTATAAGTACCATAAAGCGACCAAGATCCATTAGTATCTAAAAAATACACACCATTACCACTTTCGATTAAAGCAGTTGATTCAAACATGCCAAGAGTATTAGTAGTCATATCAAAATTAGGAAAAGGTTGCCCTAACTGCTGCCATTCAGTACAATTATCTATTGGACAGTACTTTGCATTATAACCATCGCCATCAAAAATTTCTACATAGACCTTACCTTGATATATAGAAATACCACCAAAAAATGCCCCAGGTAAATTTGGAAGTTGATTCCAGGAAGATCCATTTGTTATACAAGATACAATGCCTTTTGAAGTATGGTCTACCACACCTTCTGCAAATGCACAAACATGAGACTCATCTGATGCTATTCCCCAATTTTCTAATCCACTTTCATAGGCTTGGCTATTTCCAAGAATTTGCCAAGGTTGGCCATTATTAGATACATAAACATATGGTAAATCATAAGCCGTTGATTGTGCATATACATTATCACCACTAACGCTCAGATTTCCAATACCATAATCCTGATCACCTCCAACAATACCCCAATTTCGTTCTACAGTTATGGATTCAACTACAGAGTTAAATCCATCTGCTGATACTGTTAGCGTACTAGAACCAATATTAGTACCTTGTATAAAAAATTTACAACTAACATCATCTGGACTTAATTGAGTGCATGTGTTTTGTGATACTGTAATTACCGAATCATCAGAGTTAGTAACTTTAATATTAGCAACTTCATTATTCCAACTGTCCTCAAGGGATACATAGACCCATTCCGATCCATTTAAAGCCATCATATTGTTGGTAGATACATTAAAATCACCTAAATGAGTAGTTGAGCCATCATTACTAGTTCCACTATTACAGGAAATAAGAGCAGCTAAGCTAATAGCTACTCCCACCATAATTTTATATTGCTTAAAATTATTAAATTTCATTATTGACCTTTATGCTGAGCTTCAGTATGCTGCATGATTCGGAAGATCTAATTTTAAATCTAAATTAATGATGATCATTCTCCTTTGCTACACCACCTGGTGTAGCAATAGTAACTCCAAAAGGGCCTGTACCAGTTGTTATCTTATATGGATTTAGCAATGTTAGTATTCCATTATCTTGATTAAGTTTATACATAAAAATAGAGCTTTCATAGGTATTAGTTACATATAAATATTTCCCAGTTGGATCGGTCGCAATCCCATATGGTGTATTTCCAGTTGGAATAGTAAATGGGTTTGATGGATTTAATAGGCCTGTATTTTGGTTTCGTTTAAACATTGATATTGAATTACTAACATAATTCACGGTATACAAATATTGTCCAGTTGGATCAATAGTAATACCAATTGGACCACTACCAAAGCCGGTATAAACTGGTAAGCCCATAGATATCAACGCTCCCGTACTTTGGTTTATAGTGTATATTGATATAGTGCGATCAATATAATTAACTATATAAGTATAGCTACCTGTAGAATCAATTGCTATTCCATCAGCTAGATTTCCAGTTGGCGCAGTTTGAGGATTTGTAGTGGGAGAAAGAATTCCACTATTCGATTCTATATTATAAATATATACTAAATTTCTAGTGCCATTAATTACGTATACATGTTTTCCAGATGGGTCAACCCCAATGCTATTAAGACTTCCTGTAGGATCTACTAAAATAGCTGGGGAATTTAGCGGGGTGAGGATTCCACTATTTTGATCTATACTAAACATTGATATTGATAAGCCTGACTCAACACCAGAGGTTACATACAGATATTTGCCTGATGGATCAATTACCATATAGTTAGGATTAGATTCGGTAATTGATATGAATGCTGGACTAAGTGGACTTAACAATCCGGTCCTTGATTCTATTCTATACATAAATATATTACTATTATTAAAATCGTTTACATAAACATAACGTCCCATTGGATCTGAAACTATATGCTGCCCCCATTCAACAGATGAAACTGTTTTAGGATTTAATGGTAAGAGTTGTCCATTATTAGGATTAATTGTGAACATTGACACCGTGCCATCATTGTTAGCCGTATATAAATACGACTTAGGGCTATTTACGCTAAATGTCCTCTCCATTGAAGGGTGATTAGAGGATGATATAGTTAAATTTGAACTTCCATCAGTTATACCAATTATACTTAATTTACAACTTGCTAGACTCGTTACAGTACATGTCGCAGGTGTTACTGATATTACACTAGGATCTGAATTAGTTATATTAACTGTAATACTCTCAAACGTCCCTAACGAACCAGTTAATGATATGGTTGCCGTTGTAGATTCTCCAGGAAGAATGCTTTCAGTCTCTGAAGTTAGAGTTAAATTACCAGGTATAGGGATAGTACCTTTTGCTACAGTTACAATTATTGGGTTTAATTCTTGTGATTCACTATTCCATTGAGCAAATACCGGAATAATTTTGTAATCACCATTTATTGTTGATGTAGTACTTGATATACTAAAATCACATGGTTGTTGAGCTAGATTACTAGAAATTAAACTGCAATTTGGTAAATTAATGCTAGGTCGCATAGATTCAGGGATAACATTGATCAATTCCGATTCAGCCGGAACTACTGACATAGTAAAAGTCCCAGAACTAGTTTGGCTATTATTACTGATTATTACTTTACCATCTTCTGGTTGATTAGGATATAAATAGTAGCTTTCAGAAGTGGTGGAAACAATAGCTCCACCACTTACAGTGCCTAATACATATTGGTATTGAGGTAATGGCTGATTATCTGCACTAATATTTGATGATCCAACACCATTACAAGACATTAATAATGTAATCAATAGTAAGACGGTGAGTTGCCTCACCATCTTTATTAATAACATTTTGCTATTAAGCTTATACATTCAATTCCTTAACTTGGATCAAAATCAACACACACATTACCAAATTGGTTCGGTTGACTTATCGAGTAGGACATCGTAGTATTTAAACTACTCCAATCATAAGTATACCACACATTATTTGGGTTGGTTGATGTGCACCATCCACTAGCATTACAAGTAATAACCGGAGATACATTTACATTGTTACCACTCATTGATGCAGATAAATTCTGTGAACCTAATCCACCTATATAGTTAGGACTTGAAGTTTGTTGATTAAAGTTAGAGAAATCAGATAATTGTGTATACAATGTCGGTCTCTTATAAGTTAAATTATATGTCATAGTATCATTACAATACGGTTGACCAGGAGTTCCATTATGACCTGCATTTACAGATACAATATATGCGCATTGATCACCAGCACAACCAGCATTATTCACTGTAACATTACCCCACATATCCCAATTTCCACCACCACACCCTTGTGAATCTTTGGTATATACATTTTTGGAATAAGATCCATCAATTGGAATATCATCTTCATAATGTTGCGGCCATTGACCCCCACAATCACCAGTGCTATTATTATCCATTGTTAAATGAATCTTGTTTTGTAAAACCCCATCTGGAGATGGTGTCAAAGAAGCCGTTGAAGATGTCCAACCACCACCACATGATGCATGTTCTGTGCCACTACCACTAGTTGAGGAACCAGGTTCCAATAATTGAGTAACATTACCAATTGTGACAGGGTTTGTACTCGATGCATCAGTATATACCTGTTGACCTGGTGATAAATCTGTTCTATAATTAAGATTAAATACCCCATTACTTGGATAGAATTGTACATCTGGATCCTTAGATAACTGAGATGGTTCAAATGTATAAGAGATCTTAATTGCACTAAATGGATCTGTAGTATTAAATGTTCCACTTTGTGATAGCGAACATTGCTGTGGTATTGGCGCTGCTGGATTCACTTGAACTGAGCCATTAGCTGTTGTATAGCCTGCACTACTTGCAAACATTAGAGTTGAACCTACATTAACTCCTTTTACATTAATTGGACAAGTCGGACTTTCAGTCGATAAATGACATGAATTAGTTGATGGATTTGCAATACTAGGATTCTGCGATACAATATTAACAGTAATAGGTGTGGTTATAAGTCTAGATCCATTGAGTGTTATTACTTGAGTTCCAGTGGTATCTTTATTTAGTGTTAATGGACTTACCGATAATGTTCCGGGTAATTGACTTGGTGTAACATTAACTATAACAGTCGATTCTGGATAGTTATAACCATCAACATTAACTCGTGCTATGACTGTAGTTGCATTAGTGATTTGACCTGCGGTTATAGTTGCATTACAAGTGTTAGCAAGTGTAGATAATTCATTGGGAACACAATCAGTTACAGTAGCAATCGTTGACTCACTTGATAATAAAGTTACTTTGGCATGTTGTACATTTACTGATCCATTTATTGACAATGTAATATTTGAACTTTCTCCGTATACTAAATTTTCCACACTTGGATTTATAGATAATACTCCTAGATTAACCACTGTAATTGGAGTGCTATTTGATGTATAGCCACTTGCAGTTGTAAAGATATTTGCATTTCCTATTTTATTACTATGAACTTGTACCTGACAGGTATTATTAGCTGAAGATACATGACACACATTTGGAAGAATTGGTGCTGCTATATCATAATCGTCTGAATCAACAGTTACTGCGACATCCTGTACATACATTGAAGCATTCAATGTAACAGTAGCCACAGTATCCGTATCAGTTGGTAATGTCGAATTACTTAAGCTAACTGATAATGAACCAGGAATTGGAGTTGGATATACCTGTAAAGTGCTTTGAGCTGGAGCATATGATTCTGCTTCGGCTTTAATATTAGTGAAACCACTTTCAGAACTACTTGCCGTTATTGCTATAGTACAACTTGGGTTATTACTTGATAATATACAAGTATTCGGTGTATTGATTGTAGCTACACTTGTATCACTTGATGATGTAGTTACTACAAAATCACTTACATATTGTGAGTTTTTAAGTTGTATTTGAGCTGTGGTCGTTTGACCAAAATTAATCGCTGGGTTTGCTAAACTGACCGCTAAAGTTCCAGATACTGGATTAGGATGAACTCCAACTACTTGTCCAGCAGGCGTATATGAACCATCTTGAATATATGCAATAACACTTGCATATCCTGCAGCACTTTCTCCATGTATTTTAATTTGACAGCTATTTGAACCAGCAGATGAATTAATTATTACACAAGATGAGCTTTCTACATCCATTATGCTCGGATCATCAGATATAAAGCTTACGGTTAAATTTCTTACATTTTGTGCATTTAATAAACTAACCGTTGCAATAGCTTCACTCCCATAATTTAAACTTTGTGGGCTAACTTTTAAATCTAAGAATCCAGGGGCAGATGTACCTGCTACAATTATTCGTGGCGTCATCGCTACCTGATATGGGAATTGACATTTAACTGCTGTTGCTACAAATGATATAGCTCCTTGCTTTAATCCACGAATAGCAATCGGACAACCTGTTTTAGATGAAACCACACAAGTTTGAGGCGTTACTGAGGCTACTCCACTTTCAGAAGGAAATAATGAAGCTATTGAGACTGTTACACTTTCTACATTACGGCTATCAGTTAACCCTACAAATCCGTATACCGTGCCACCTGATTCAACACTAGTTCCATTGACCATAATGACCAATTTACCATCATCTGGTTTTGGATGTGAACCGCCATCAACTACATTGTAGGTAAAAGCCCCCCCATTAGTTACTGCTCCTGTTACTGTATTAGTAAATATTGGGGTAATTTCATAAGTGCCAAGTGGAGCATTATTTGAATCCAATATTACATCACAATTTTGATTTCCTGAGATAACACATGAGCCATCAGCAGATACTTTAGGTAATGGGCTATCATTAAACTTAGCAATTGATGCTTTACTCACTGCCATCGGTGTGGTTGAAAATGTCACATTATATGTTGTTCCTATTTGAGTAGATTCTGCTGTTGTTAGAAATATATTTGTATTGTATTGACCTGTTTCTGGTTCGACATAATCTGCTTGAGAAATCAAGATTTGAGATCCATTTGGTAATTCACCTAATGAAGTTGGTCCATCAGGTATTGATTCAGCCGCATTATTTGATAGTCTATTACTTGATTTAAAATTTGGGCCACTTCCCAAACTATTACCACTTGTTCCACTGTTACATGAAATTAGAAAACCTGCAGCAGCTATAATAAATAATTGCTTTATAAGCTTCATAATTTTAACTCCTAAAATTAATTAAATGAACTTGTTCATGTAAAGAAGTAAGATTAAATGTATAAACCACTATTTAAACAATTAAACTTACACAATTAATTATATAAACATCTAAGCCAAATCTAAAAAAACAATTTGCTATTAAGAGAAAGTATTTAAAATTGTTTTTAGACTCAAACGTTATAATTCCCTAAAACACTTATCAATAAATTTATATCACCTACTTAATTTACTAAAAGTAGGTGCTCTATATTTAAAAAGGGTTATTATTTAGCTGCACAAAGATTAATCCTGAATTACCATTAAAGTAATTTTGGGCACTAACATCATCATTGCCTTTAAATGCATCGGAGTAAAATGGATCAGCAAATAAAACGATATTTCCATATGATATCCACTGACCAAAATCTGCGTTATTTGGATTAGTAGAGAAATAATTAAAATTTGAAATAGATATAATTCCACCCTGAGGTACAATAATAATTCCATTATTTTTTGTATTTAGCCATTTACCACCGCAATTAACCGCATAAATATTATCAACCCACATACCAATAGGAGCAAATGTACACGCATTAGTTGATAAATGATAATCAGATGATTCTGGGATTGACTCACCATAATAGTTAATTATTTGTGCAGAATAAGAACCACTTTCCAAGTAGTTTAATAAGGTAGATTCTTCACTATCTAATTGATACTGAAGTAAATCACTTTCAATCATATCTCTAGTAGATAAACAGGTTGATGTTACATAACCATTGTAGCAATTACTAAAAATTGGATTCTCTGAGGAAAGAAATACCTGTTCTACTTGATTATCGAGTTTAGTTTGAATAATTCTTAACTCCTCAAGTGCTGTATTATCAAGTTTATCTTGCAAAACATATTGATAATGTCTAACAAAATTATAATCAGCTATATCTTGATCATATTGTGATACTAATTGACGCATAGCTGAAAAAACTTCAGGGCTTGGATCTGGAGCATCTTTTACAGGAATTCCTAATGATGAATATTTATCTATTTGGGGATTGTTAAAAAATAGTTTACTTGGATCAAGTTGTCCACTTGTTGTAATAATTTGATTAGAAATAGATGGCGCATAGTTATTAATCTCATTAATATAAGCACTACATGATTCCAAAAAAACACCACTACAAGTAACAGACTGATTATTAAGATTATTACTCAATAAAGGAAGACTTTCTGGGTTACCACCACCTTGCATAACACTAACCGTAATATTAACAGGAACATTTGAAATATTCGCTGTTTGCTGAACAGAAGACAAAACACTTTCTAATGAACTTGTTTTATAGTTTTGTAAAAATTTTGTCTTGTCTATGTTAGAATCAAAATTTAAATTTAATCTAACCACTACAAAAGCATCAGCTTCCATATTTGATACAAAATTATTACCACATAAACTTCTAAAACGGATTGGATCATTAGCTACACCTTGTGCTATAGGAGTTAATGCAGCAAAACCAGACTCTAGTGATCCTGGTTTAAATGAAGTAGTTGAACCTACCTTATAAGCATATATTAAATTTGTATTATATGCTGTATCTTTTGTTGCATTTGCAAATTGAGCATCCAGGGATGATGAATTGAATCTATCACCACCAATATCACTTATAACATCTACATTTAGTAGACTCTGTAAAGCACTTAAATTTATTGGTTGGTCAAATCCCAAACTATTTATAGGCTTTGTAAAAATTATATTATTTGGATCATCTGCACCAACCAGGCATGGATCAGATGAAGTAACAGAATTAGTTACGCTATCATAACCAGATCCCATCTCTATTACATATCTATCTTTTAAATTTTTTGATGTTTGTATATTATTTAATTCATCAAGATTCATGCTTGTAGCCCCATTTGCAGTTGTTGAAGAGCCTCCATTACAAGCCATTAGCATGGAGCATGTAATCCCAAAGATTAACGAGTATTTTGCTAAAAAACAGCTTTTAGCAATTAATTTAGATTTTTTCATAAAATCTCCTTTTAAAAATCAAATAACTCCCAGTCGCAAAATTAGCATTTTGAATTACCTGTTTTTTGCGAATTTTCGCAAAAAATATAAAATCATATATATAACAACATGTTATACTTAGAAAATATTTTAAAATATATTTTTTATCCCAATTTTTATCTTTAAAAATTAGAATTTATAGAAAGTATAGAAAAAAGGCTTTAGAAGTTACAATGTAGCTAAAAAGTGTGTCGAAAAAGCATACCATAGTTAGAGACTAATGGATTGAGTTAATCAATATGTCAAATAGTCAAGATGGGGATTTTGTTGGTTTATCATATATTAAGGCTTAACTCCATTTTTTATGCAAAGCATACGCAAATTGTAAATTGAAGTTAAAAAAACATATTATAGGAAATTTTCTTATAACTATTAAGAAATTATAAATGTTTTAGTAATTAAATATTTATGACTATAGATTAAATTTATTTACCACGAATCTCAATCTGTTCATTATCTAGGCCAAGAAATACAGCTCTTTTCCAGCCAATTTCATGTGATGCTCTGGGATTAGTATGATGAACTGGTCGAAATAGCTTTATATTATTGTTTATTAGATAATTATAATCTTTATCAAAATCATCACTATGTAAACAAAAGTGACTTCCATTAATCTCACCTTGATAATTTTCATGCAATTCTAAAATTGTATCATTTAGTTTTAAATAATTTATCTTATGACCTGATGGTATGGTATCTTCAAATAATATAGTAAATCCAAAAGTTGTAACATAAAATTTGGTTGAAGCTATCAAATTTTTAATATTAATAGCAATATGATCAATTCTAGTAAACATGTAAGTAACCTTATTTAAATCAATATCGAATTCTACATTATCTTACCCATTTAAATAATTCTAATTTTCATTAAAACTCAAATTTTCTAGCTTGATAATTATGTTAAAATTATGGCTTATAATAAAAATCAAAGTTTCAGTGGAGTCAAACTGTGTCAATTAATCATGATTTATTTGCTAATTCGATTCGTATACTATCTGCTGATGGCGTAGAAAAAGCCAAATCTGGTCACCCTGGAATGCCTATGGGAATGGCGGAAATTGGTGCCACATTATGGTTAGATCATTTAAACCATAATCCCAATAATCCTAATTGGGTTAATCGTGATCGCTTCATTCTTAGTAATGGACATGGTTCAATGCTAATTTATAGTTTATTACACTTAACTGGTTATAACTTAACTATTGATGATTTAAAAAGTTTTCGCCAATTAAATTCCAAAACTCCAGGTCACCCTGAATATGGTTATACAGATGGTGTTGAAACCACAACTGGCCCATTAGGTCAAGGACTAGCAAATGCTGTTGGTATGGCTCTTTCAGAAAAATTATTAGCTTCTGAATTTAATCAAGAAAATCTCAAGATTGTTGACCATTATACTTATGTATTTTTAGGTGATGGATGCTTAATGGAAGGAATCTCTCATGAAGCATGCTCACTTGCTGGAACTTTAAAACTTGGTAAATTAATTGCTTTTTATGATGATAATGGTATTTCAATTGATGGAGAAGTGCATGCTTGGTTTAACGAAGATGTAACTAAAAGATTTATAGCTTATAATTGGGATGTAGTATCTATTGATGGACATGATGTAAATGCAATTAACCAAGCAATTATAGAGGCAAAAAAAGAAACCAATAAACCAAGCCTTATAATTTGTAAAACTCAAATTGGTAAAGGCTCTCCCAACAAAGTTGGTAAAGAAGAATGTCATGGATCTCCCTTAGGATGTTCAGAAATTGAACTTGTCCGAAAAGAACTTAATTGGCCACATACTGAATTTGTAGTTCCAAATGAAGTATATCAAGTATCAGACTGTAAAGAAAAGGGAGCTAAACTAGAAGCTTCTTGGAATCAATTATTTGCGGAATATCAAGCTAAATATCCGAAATTAGCATCGGAATTCCAACGCCGTAATTCGCATCAATTACCAGATAATTGGTCACAAATTATTAATCAAGGCATTGAAAAAGCAGTTAATAAAGCAGAAACCATTGCAACTCGTAAAGCATCCCAAAATGCTATCGAATTTTATGCTGAATTTTTACCAGAATTATTTGGTGGTTCAGCTGATTTAACTGGATCAAATTTAACCAAATGGAGTAAGGCCCAAAACCTAAGACCTGAAAATAATTTCAGTGGAAATTATCTAAGCTATGGAGTGCGCGAATTTGGCATGTCTGCCATGTTAAATGGCATTTATTTACATGGTGGATTTCGTCCATTTGGTGGCACATTTTTGATGTTCTCGGAATATGCAAGAAACAGTTTAAGAATGGCAAGCCTCATGAAAATTGCGCCAATATTCGTGTATACTCATGATTCTATTGGAGTTGGGGAAGATGGTCCAACTCATCAACCAGTTGAACAAACTGCAACGCTACGCTTAATTCCAAATATGCATGTATGGCGCCCCTGTGATACAGTTGAAACTATGGTAGCTTGGGGTAGCGCTCTTAGTCAAACAACAACTCCATCGTGTTTAATTTTTTCACGTCAAAATCTTAAATTTATTGAACGTGATCAAGCCACAATCAAGAATATTGGTAAGGGTGGTTATATCCTAAAACAAAATTCCGATAATCCAGAAATAACTATTATTGCAACTGGATCTGAGGTAGAATTAGCAGTTGACGTATACAATGATTTAATTAATTCAGGTAAATCAGTTAAATTAGTTTCTATGCCATCAACTTCATTATTTGATAGACAACCTAAAACTTATCAAAATGAAGTTTTAGGAAAAAGTAAATATAAAATCGCTATTGAAGCCGGTGTAAGTGACACTTGGTATAAATATGTAGGCCTTGATGGTTTAATTATTGGGCTAGACTCATTTGGTGAATCAGCTAAAGCTCAAGATCTATTTAATCATTTTGGCTTTACTGTAGATAAGATTTTAAATAAAATTAACGAGTTGTTAAACTCACATTAAAAGATATCAATTTATATTGTAGGAGATCTGTTCATGTTCGGAAAATTATTTAGTTACTTTGCTAGCAATTTAGCCATTGACCTTGGAACTGCAAATACTATCGTATTTGAGCAAGGTAAAGGGGTTGTGCTTAATGAACCTTCAATGGTAGCTCTTGCGCTAGATAAAAGCGGCTATGGTAAAAAAGTAATTGCTATGGGACATGATGCCAAAAGTATGTTAGGTAAAACCCCAGGACAGATTGAAGTGATCCGCCCTATGAAAGATGGGGTAATTGCTGATTTCACAGTCACCGAACAAATGATTAAATACTTTATTAAAAAAGTTAATACGCAAAAGAAATTATTTTCAATTCCACCAACTATTGTGATTTGCGTTCCATGTGGTTCAACTCAAGTTGAACGTCGTGCTATTAAAGATTCAGCACTTGCAGCTGGTGCTAAAAAAGTTGAATTAATAGAAGAAGCTATGGCTGCTGCAATTGGAGCCAATTTGCCTGTAGCATCAGCAAGTGCTTCAATGGTAGTAGATATTGGTGGCGGTACAACTGAAGTTGGTGTCATTTCTCTAGGTGGTTTAGTTTACGCCAATTCAATTCGTATTGCAGGAGATAGAATTGATGAAGTAATTAGTAATCATATTCGTTCAAAACATGGGTTACTAATTGGGGATACAACAGCTGAAGAAATTAAAAAACAAATTGGGTCAGCACATGTTATGACTGATGTTGGTGATTTTACTATTCGTGGACGAAGCACTTATCAAGGTCTCCCAAAAGAGGTCGTAGTCAATTCTGCTGAAATTCGTGATGCCCTAAAAGATACTCTAGATCAAATTGTAATGGCAATTAGACAAGCTTTAGAATTAACCCCTCCAGAATTATCTGCTGATTTAATTGAAAATGGTATTACGTTAACTGGTGGTGGAGCATTATTACGCGGCTTAGATATTTTAATTCATGAAATTACTGGATTAAAAGTAAATGTTGCCGACGAACCATTATTATGTGTAGCTAAAGGTTGTGGAATTGCTCTTGATTACTTATCAGATAATCGTTTATATTTAAATCGTGATAAATAATAGCATTATCCATAAAAATGTGGAAGATATTTGATGACCAGGTTAAAAATATGGCTGATTTTAATCAGCCTTATCTTAATTTTTTTAGATAAACATTCATTTATTAGTAAAATACGTGATTATTCTGCTATTTATACTCAAAAACAAATTTCTTTACTAGTTTATCGAATTAAGAATTATCCGAAACTAGTTTTATTACAGAAATCCGAACAACGTCAGCTTGAAGAAGAAAATATTAAGCTTAAAAAGCAAATTGAACAATATGATGTTTTGTTAAAGCAGCAAGTTAATCAAACCAAAGACACGAAAGATATTCAAGCACTTAAATTACAGTCAAACCTATATGAAAATTTTCATATATATATTGCTAAAGCTGTAATTGATGTAAATTATTTAGTAAATAATAGACTATTAATTGACCGTGGTATAGAAAGTGGCGTTCAGGTCGGAAATGCTGTTGTAAATAAAGAAGGTGTTATTGGACAAATAACAATTACCAATCCAAATAATGCTCAAGTAACTTTAATTACTAATCCAGATTATAAAATATATTTACAAAATAATCCAAATAAAAGTAAAATGTTAGCTCAAGGTATTGGTAACTCTAATTTATTAGTTAAATATATTAATAAATCAGAAAAAATCAAACCCGGTGATATTTTATATACAACAGGGCTTGATGATATCTATCCGGCTAATCTTCCAGTTGCTAGAATAACTAAAGTATTATATGATAACAATGGATTTAATTCTGCAATTTGTGAACCGGTTGTTGATTTTAATAAATTACAATATATTTTGGTATTAAAAAATGCAAACTAAACAATTTAAATGGATAATTTTAGTTATTGGATTAATATTTTGCCAATTAATTATGAATAGCTTAACTATATTTTATGTAGATATTTTAGGTATTTTTCTTGTATTAATATTATTAAATGATACTTATCAAATTCGCACTTTAATTGTTCTATCACTATTAGCTGATTTAATTGGACATTGGTATTTAGGTACTCATTTATTTGCTGCTATTTTAATTAGTTTTATTACTGGATATTTTGTCCATTTTTATAAAATTTGTAATAACTATCAAAAAAATTTTATAAATGGAATCGTTTATTCATTACTTGTTATAATTATTACAATTATTGGCTTAATCACCCATAATTCAAGCTTTAGTTGGCTTAGTTATTTAATTGAAATATTCCTAATTAGCCCATTAATTCTATGGATACTTCAGCGTTATATAATTAGATTTTCTGCAGATTTAGTTCTCTAAATGACTAAGAGTAGAATTATTGCATCCTACATATTTGTAATATGTACTTTCATAATTTTATTTTCACGTTATTTTTATTTACAATTAATTGATCACGGTAACTTATTACAACAATCAATCAATAATTATTCCTCAATTGTTGCCGCACTACCTGTGCGTGGGGGCATTATTGATCGAAATGGCGTAATACTTTCAGATAATAAAGTCTCTTATGTCGTTGCAATACTACCTAAATCCATTAAGAAATCCAATGATTTATTTGATAAACTATCTGAATATATAAATATTACTGAACTTGATCGTAAAAAATACCAAACTCAGTTAAAACATTCTAAAAATTATGATTGGATTATAATTAAAGATGATCTTTCAAATACTGAAGTAGCCAACTTGACTGCGCATGGTTATGAATTTCCTGAATTATCTGTATTTGCAAGAACAAAACGCTACTATCCATTTGATGAAATTTATTCACATAGTATTGGTTATGTCGGTAGAGTTAGTAGTAATGATAAAGCTAAAATTGATAAATCTGGCCAATCTAATGATTATTTATCTAATGACTACATTGGTAAAAGTGGATTAGAAGCATATTATGAAGGTTATTTGCGGGGCCAACTAGGTAAGAAAATTATTCAAACTGACGCTTTTGGTAATGAAGTAGGTTTAATTGCAAATACTCAAGCGACTGATGGTTATACTATAGAATTAACTATTGATAATAATCTACAACAATTAGCATGGAAAGCTTTGGGTGATAATAAGGGTGCAATTGTAGCAATTGATCCTCAAACAGGTGGGATTTTAGCTTATGTTTCCAAACCTGGGTTTGATCCTAATTGGTTTATTGATGGAATTAGTAATGATGATTGGGATGATTTATCAAATAACTCCAATAAGCCTCTATTAAATCGTGCATCTCAAGGCTCCTACCCACCTGGGTCAACTTTTAAACCATTTATGGCAATTGGATCACTTTATTTAGGAATTAGAACTCCTGAGCAGACTATGAATGATCCAGGATATTATATTATTCCCGGCTCTACACATAAATTTCGTGATAGTCAACCAAATGGTTTAGGAATAATCAATTTAACTCAGGCAATTATGCATTCTTCTGACGCTTATTTTTATAAATTGGGTCTAGATATGGGAATTGATCGTCTAGATCAAGTAATGAATCTTTTTGGTTTTGGTGCAAAAACTGGGATTGATTTACCACATGAAAACCCTGGTTTATTACCATCAAGAGCTTGGAAAGCTAAACGATTTTCACGTGATCCATATCAAAAAAATTGGTTAGCCGCCGATAGCGTAAATATTGGAATTGGTCAAGGCTTTAATAACTATACTCCATTACAAATGGCTCAAGCAACCGCAATTTTGGCAAATGATGGCATTGTAATAAAACCACATTTTTTAAATCGTATTTTAGAAAAAGATGGCACAACAATTGAATCATATCGTTATGCTGAATCAAGATTACCCATACCACAATCCGATATTGAAGTAGTAAAAAAAGCTATGCAAAAAGTGATTACGGAAGGAAATGCACGTCAATTAGGAGTTGGCTTAAAATACACCATGGCTGGAAAAACTGGAACAGCTCAAGTAGTTGGAATGAATCAAGATAGTCGTAAAGCGAAGTTTAGCGGACAAGAATTTAAAGATCATGCATGGTTTATTGCATTTGCACCAGTTGATAATCCTAAAATTGCCGTTGCTGTTATTGTCGAAAATGGTGGATGGGGAGCTTCAGCTGCAGGACCAATTGCACGTAAATTGTTTGATTATTATTTAATTGATAAAAATAACTCAACAGATAATAACCAATATCTCAAATTCACCCCAAACAATAATCAAGATGGTGAGGAAAATAGTGATGATGACACCGAAGATAACTAGTAGTATTATACGTTTCTTAAAAATCTTTTATAAATTAGATAAGGTAATTGTTACTATATTACTTCTACTTGCATCAATCAATATTGTTGTCCAATATTCAGCTAATGATCAATCAATAAATCGTCTTATGACAGATATTACATATCTTTTAATCTCATTTATAATTTTAATCTTTATTGCTAATATGAATTTAAATCATTTAAGAAATAGTGCAATTCCCATTTATGTAATTAATATTATACTATTAATTGCAGTAATGTTTGTTGGCACCAAAGTTCATGGTGCTAAACGCTGGTTAAATTTAGGTATTCGCATTCAACCATCAGAATTATGTAAGATATCTGTACCATTAATTCTAGCTTATTATTTTTCAATTAAAACATCTGCTTTAAAATTTATAGATTATGTTTATGCATTTCTTTTAATTTTATTACCATTTATTTTAATTGCTAAACAACCGGATTTAGGAACTTCAATTTTAGTCTTTTGCGCTGGATTCTTTGTAATGTTTTTTGTAGGGTTACCTTGGAAAGTAATCATATATAGCTTAGGATTATTTTTAGGTTCAACCCCTATCATTTGGCATTTTCTACATGATTATCAAAAACATAGAATTTTAACTTTAATTGACCCTCAATCTGATCCATTAGGTAAAGGTTATCATATTATTCAAGGAATGATTGCTATTGGTTCTGGTGGTTTATTTGGAAAAGGGTATTTAAAAGGCACTCAAATTCATTTAGATTTTATTCCAGAAAAGCGGACTGATTTTGTGGTATCTGTTCTTGCTGAAGAAATGGGGTTTATTGGAGTAAGTGTGATCTTAGCCTTATATTTAATTTTAATTCTTCATTGCTTAAAAATCGTTAATAATTCAAACGATATATTTACTAAAAGTCTAGCAGGAAGTATTATTCTTTCAATGACTTTATATGTATTGGTAAATATGGGAATGGTTGCTGGAATTTTTCCGGTGGTTGGAGTTCCCCTTCCATTCATTAGTTATGGTGGAACCGCAACTATTGTATTAATGATAGAATTTGGAATATTACTTGCCATGGTTAAACAAACCAAATATTAATTATAAGCTTACTTATATGAATCTTAAATTTGATCAAGAACAAATTAATCAATTTTGGCAACAACATGATAGATTTTTAAAATCTACTTTGGTAACTGAAGCACCAAATCCACTAACTAAAGATTTTTCTAATTTATGTGTAAGCAATATAAATACTGCATTTGAATTATTTAAAAGTATAGAATTACATGCAATATCTACTTTAAAAGAACATGTCAATTTAATTAAACTCTTACAAAATGATATAACAGAATGTCTTAAGCGTAAGGGCAAAGTTTATTTAATCGGATGTGGCGCAAGTGGGCGACTTGCTATGTTATTAAAGCGTCTTTGGCAACAATTACCGAATATTAATCGATCTCAAGTTGTATCAGTTAGTGCTGGTGGAGATATTTCATTAATAAAAGCTGTTGAACAATTTGAAGATAATGGACACTTTGGAATACAACAAATTCTTGATCAAGGATTTGACCTAGATAAGGATCTACTAATTGGTCTGAGCGCTAGTGGTGAATCACCATTTATTATTACTCCAATTCAATATGTTGCAGAAAATGGCAAATATAAACCATATTTTGTTTTTAATAATTCTATAACTAGTATTTTAGAACGTAATCCTAAAAATATTGTTATTTCAAATAAAATTAATGCGATGTCTCTTGACGTCGGAGCTATGGTATTAACTGGAAGCACCAGGTTATCTGCAACTACAGCTATGCATATTGCTATTGGACTTGCAATGATGCCTAATAACAATATTGAAACATTTATTGATACTATTTATAATGAAATTAATTCTTTAGCATTGCATCAATTAGCCCCCATTACTAATTTAGAAGCAAAGATTATTAAGCAAAAAGAATTTATTTTATATCAAACCTCTGATATGCTATTAGGGTTGAGTTTACTTGCTGATATTACTGAAAGATCACCGACTTTCAATCTTCCATCTTTTGAAAATGAATATAATCCATCAATTAAACCATGCCCATTTTATTTATCACTTGAAAATATAAAAAATAAATCTGAAGTATGGCAGTTTTTATTTGGAAATATTCCATATTCATTAAATTGGAATAATTATCCAACAACCAATCGGAATTATATTGATAAATTTGATTTATCAATAAATAGTCTTCGGGTATTAGGCAACTATCTTTCTCAAAAACAGCATCTATCTAGATGGGATTCAAAAAATAACATTTTGAGTATTACACTAGATAACTCTTCAATTAATTTCAATTTACCCAATTGTGATTTAATCAAAAGTTTGGTTTATAAAATTTGCTTAAATGCACATTCAACAATCTTATTTGGAATACTTGGTTACTTTGACGGTAATATGATGTTATCTTTAAAACCAAGTAATTTTAAATTAATTGATAGAGCTATTCGCTATTCGATGTTTTTATTAAATACAAATCATAATTTAAATGTCACATATAAGGAAGTTGCCACAACAACTTTTAGAGAAATCAATAATCTAGATGAAGGGCAATCTATTGTAAAAAATGTAGTTTCAGCATTTTTAAAAGCTCATTGATTGACATGCTAACTTTTTTTAAAATAGGATAAAAATTTACTTTATTGAATAAACTATAACATGATCTTAATTTAGAAATATTTAAATTAAAAATTTATTAGGGTGCTGCAATATTTTGGGATAAAGAATTAACCGATTAGACGGCCACCTTTAATATTCTTTATATTAAAAGTTTTACAGATTTTTGAATAATGTAGATGAGTAAGTGCAATAGCTAAAGCATCTGCCGCATCAGCTTTAGGTTCACCATTTAATTTAAGAATTTGTTTGACCATTTTACCTACCTGTTGTTTATCAGCGTGGCCAAAACCTACAACAGACTGCTTTACTTGTAATGCAGTATATTCACTAACTGAGAGATTATTATTAACACATGCAACTATTGCAGCACCTCGTGCTTGACCTAACAGTAAAGTTGATTGAGGATTAACATTAACAAATACTTTTTCAATACTTGCAATCGTAGGCTTACTATCTTTAATTACGGTATTAATACCCTGAAAGATAGTTTTTAGACGTAAATCTAGCGAATCTTCTACTTTTGTTGTAACAATACCTGAAGTAACATAATATGTACTTCCTTCAATTACTTCAATCACTCCAAACCCTGTGGTTCTAAGACCAGGATCAATCCCAATTATTCGCATATTTACTCCAAACTACTGACCTAATTATAACAAACATTGCATTGCAATATCTTTTTTACACCATAAACCTATCTTAAGTAGTAAAATTGGGCATAATCAATAAATATAATTACATTAATTAGTTAAAGGTCACATTATTATGGCTGATAAATTTAAATTAGATGAACAACTAGTAAAAGATGCACTAGAATATCACAAATCACCAACTCCAGGAAAAACTCAAGTAGTCTCAACTAAACCAGTTGCAACTCAAAGAGATCTATCTCTAGCTTATAGTCCAGGTGTAGCGGCTCCTTGTATAGAAATTGATAAAAATCCAGCTTGTGCTTATGACTATACAAATAAAGGAAATTTAGTTGGAGTTGTAACTAATGGAACTGCCGTTTTAGGTTTGGGGAATATCGGAGCTTTAGCTGGTAAACCAGTTATGGAAGGTAAGGGTATTTTATTTAAAAAATTTGCAGGAATTGATGTATTTGATATTGAAATTAATGAAACAGATGTTGATAAATTTGTTGATACAGTGGCTGCATTAGAACCTACTTTTGGTGGCATTAATTTAGAAGATATTAAAGCACCGGAATGTTTTCATATTGAAAAAAAATTAAAAGAACGTATGAAAATTCCAGTTTTCCATGACGATCAACATGGAACAGCAATCGTTGTTGCATCAGCTGCAATTAATGGTCTTAAAATAGTGCAAAAAGAAATTAGTAAAATAAAAATTGCTGTATCAGGTGCAGGAGCTGCTGCTATTGCCTGCTTAAACTTATTAGTTGCACTTGGTGCTAAAAAAGAAAATATTGTAGTTTGCGATTCAAAAGGTGTAATTTACGAAGGTCGTGATGAAAACCTCGATTCATCTAAAAAATCTTATATGAGTAATACCAAAGCCAGAACTTTATTAGAGGCGATGGAAGGTGCTGATTTATTTTTAGGTGTCTCAGGTCCTGGCACTGTTACTCAAGAAATGATTATTAAAATGGCAAAAGATCCTTTAGTGTTTGCCCTAGCAAATCCAACCCCTGAAATTATGCCATCTTTGGTCAAAGAAGTGCGCCCAGATGCAATTATTGCAACTGGTAGAAGTGATTACCCCAATCAAGTAAATAATGCACTTTGCTTTCCATATATTTTTAGAGGCGCTCTAGATGTTGGTGCAACCACTATAAATGAAGCAATGAAAGTCGCAACCGTTCGCGCTATTGCTGAATTAGCCACTCAAGAACCCAGTGAACTAGTAGCTAATGCATATGGTGGTGAAGAATTATGTTTTGGTCGCGAATATTTAATTCCACGTCCATTAGATCCAAGGTTAATTCGTGTTATTGCTCCAGCTGTTGCAAAAGCAGCAATGGATTCAGGAGTTGCAACTCGTCCAATTAAGGATATGGAATCTTATTTAGCTAATTTAAATCAATATATTTATAAATCTAATATGTTTATGCGCCCAGTATTTAATGTTGCGCGTAAAAGCCCTAAACGTGTTATTTTATGCGAAGGTGAAGATGAGCGGGTATTGCGTGCAACACAAGAAATTGTAGATCATAATCTTGCTAAAATTACTTTAATTGGCAGACCTTTTGTTATTGAAAAGCGTATTGAAAATTTAGGATTACGTATACGTTCTGATGCTGACTTTACGATTATAAATAATGAAAATGATCATCGCTTTAAAGATTATTGGACTGCTTATTATAATTTAATGAAGCGTAGCGGGGTTTCTCCAGAAATGGCGAAACGTGAGCTTACGAGAAACACTACTTTAATTGGAGCATTAGCAGTACACATGGGTCTTGCTGATGCAATGGTTTGTGGGACATTTGGTAAATTTTATGATCACTTTAATATTATTAAAGATATTCTAGGCTATGATAATGAGTTACAAATCGCCGGGACTATGAATGCACTTATTTTACCTCATGGTAATTTATTTGTAACCGATACGTTTGTAAATCGTAACCCAACCGCAGAACAACTATTTCACATTACTTTAAAAGCAGTTAAATCCATTAAACGTTTTGGAATTAATCCAAGAGTTGCACTATTATCACATAGTAGCTTTGGCTCTGATATGTGTTCTGAAACTGCCGCGAAAATGCGTGAGGTTTTAGCAATGGTAAAACAAGCTATGCCTGATCTCGAAATTGATGGTGAAATGCATGGTGATTCAGCACTAATTCCTGCAATTAGAAAACAAATTATGCCCGATTCAACTTTAGTTGGACCAGCTAATTTACTTGTTATGCCTAATATTGAAGCTGCCAATATCTCATACAATTTATTAAGAGTATCCTCCCCTGATGGAGTAACTGTAGGACCTATTTTAATGGGAATTAAAAGACCAGCACATGTAATCAGCCCTATTTCATCAGTTAGAAGGATTGTAAATATTGTGGCACTTGCAACAGTTGAAGCACAATCATTATAATTCAAATTATTGGTTTTAATTATAAAAATCAAATATACATAATAAATAGGCAGTGTCTCCATTTAAATGATAACCATTTGATAATAAAATATAAATTTCTGAAACTGAGGCACTACCAATATGAATATAATATTTGTTGATTTTATTTGATATTTATGCTAATATATTAATATATGTAAAAATAAAGTTTTTAAAGGAAACTATTATGTTTAATAAGATTTTTTTAGGAGCTGTTTTAATCAGTTCTGTTATTATAGCAGGATGTAACGGAAGTGGAGGAAGTAGTACAACAAGCGTAACTTTACAATCAATTGATGTATCTCCAAAAGATCCTTCAATTAAATTAGGAAATACTTCACAGTTTGTAGCTTTGGGACACTATTCTGATGGCAGTGAATCAAACATAACCAATAGTGTTACTTGGGCATCCTCTTCTACTAGTGTTGCAAGTATTACATCTGGTGGTAATGCAACTGGTATTGCAATTGGCTCATCTGCCATTACTGCAACATTAAATAGTATTTCAGGAAATACAACTTTAACAGTTGAAAGTGTAACTGCTTCAGTATCTGGCTGGCCTAGTAATTATCTAGCTATGGGTGGTATTAGTGGTGGCGATGTTGCAGAACCTACAGTTAAAGTAGATTCAGTATTTACTTATAATGGTGCTAATGGGGGTGGTGACCGAGGTTTAGTTGAAAATCCATATAAGATTTTTGATATGATTAATGTTGCTCAAAGTATTAAAACTAAATATA
>CALFYC010000121.1 GCA_937952895.1 uncultured Neisseriaceae bacterium | reverse complement strand
TTATTAGGATAGTATTTTAAACTTAAATTTCTAAAGATAAAAACTGATTCATCTTTTCCACTCAGTATATTTAAAACGCTATTAAAATTATATTTTTTTGGAATATATTCATAATAAAGATAATTTAAAAAAGATTGTGCTAAATCATTAGCATCTAATGAGCAATTGTTGCAATAAGCAATTTGTTCAGGCGAAGAGTTATCTTCATGAACAAAAGGAGCAATTTGTTTTACAAATCTAGAAATGCCAACAGCTATTGCTTTTTTAAAATTATTGTTTGGTAAAGAAACAGTTTTGACACCATTAGTGTCTTTAATACTATAATATTTTGATAAATCGGTCATATTTTCAATCTTATAAAATAAACTCACAAGGAGCGAAAAAGCATTTAAAAATGCTCAAATTGGTGGGGTTACCAGGACTTGAACCTGGAAAGAAGGATTAAAAGTCCTTCAATGATAACCATTTCATCACAACCCCATTATTAATTTCAAAGCTTACATTCTAAATTTTTATAAAAGCACTAAAGAGTTACACCTAATGCAGTAAGTTCTGCAGTAAGAGTAATAAGTTCACTATTAAAATAACTAAGATAAGCTTTTTTAAATCTTCATTTAATACAATACTAGAAGTAAATCCATGAAGTTTTGGAACACTGCCATATGCATGCAAGTCTTCAGCTTTAATATGTATTAAACAATCTCTTGTATCTTCAATGTATAATATTACATGACGAAGATAATTAATTTTTTGAACTATTTCATTAGCCCGTTTAACATTATCAATATGCATAATAATCTCTATAATCTCTAATTGGCAGAGAGCACTGGTCTCGATCCAGATGCTTAAAAATAAACACGAATTGCTTAGCAGGCAATCTCAACACCTAGTTGATTTACTCTCTAGTTTATGGTGGCAAATCAAATTTAGCCCTGATGTTTTTATCTCTTAATTTTGATATAAAAGAAATTAATTCATCACCTACTAATTCAGTATAAATATTATTTGTGCATCTATATAAAAATTCTACTTTACCATTAGAACCTGTTTGCCAAATATATCCGCCGCAATCATGACATGAGCTTTCCATACTAGCAATGTCATTTTCAGTTATAATAAAATAAGATATTGGAGTCCATCTTTCCCAGGGGTCTCCATGATATTTGATGTTTGCTACATAAAAATCTTTAGAATGTTGCAAATTAAATCCATAACGAACTCTATAAGCTTTACCAACTTCTAATGATGGCTTTTTTGTAAATAAGTCTAATTGTTTCATTTTTGAATACCATAAAATTGAAAATTTTAAACTACAACATAATCAGACTATAGTGTAAACCAGCTCCCAAAGATGGCATGTTATCGCTACACTATAGCCTGACATGACTTTATACAAAGTCATTGCTTATCTTATAAGAATACAAAAAACTATGGCACCCGAAGTCCACCTGTTTCAGACTTTTTATTTAATAAGGCTTTTTTGTAGTTTTAAAGAGACAATACAAACTCCACTTCAATAACTGTTTACTAAAAGTATAATCACATTTAGTGTTTTTTTATTTACAGGATATAAACCAGTACGATGAAACACTATATGTACGCAATCTACAATTATCAAAATTTATGCTTTACTAATGATTATAAATGTTTATAAGCATTTAATGTCATATAACGTAAAGGCTTAAATGGTAACGGGTGCGGGCTACGACCCCGCGATCTTCAGCTTATGAGACTGACGAGATACCTAGATAATACAATATTTGAACCAGTCATATAATAAGGATAAAATGGTTTAGTAGTTTGATCTGATTTCATATTATGCCAAAAATTAATGGTAGACAGTATTGGAATCGAACCAATTTCTGAAGATTTTCAGTCTCCTGCAATTACCAAACTTGCTCACTGTCTATAATGTTAAATGATTTTTAATTAGCCATTTCTGTCAAGTTAGATTGACGGGCTTCTTCGATTTCTTCAGGTTCATCAATTGCATCAATTGCTTCTAATATTTTACTTAGCCATTGAACATTTTGATTTGCTGATTCTTGTTCTCGTATAGATTCTTTTTTATAATAAGCAATATCATCTAATAAATCTTGCTCTTTATTTTTGACGTATTTTTCAAAAGACATCTTATGACAAATATCTAGTTCATCTTCATACATTTCAAAAACATCATCATATTCAATAGACTGATGCAACTGAGAACTTAAAAATTCAACAAATTTATCATGCGCTTCAGATGGAGATTTAAAATTAGCTAACTTAGATAGCATATTTTTGTATCTCGAAATTACTTCTTTATTTTCTTCAATTCGCCTATGTATATATTCAAAGCGATCATCAATATATTCTTTATAAAGAATGCTTTTTTCCTCTTCTGAAGAATTCATAAAATCAGCATATTTCTTTTCTGCTTCAGCTAAAGCATTAGTACAGTAAAAGTCAAATTTTAATGGCTCTCTGACGTTTATATTTTGCATATCTCTAAAATATATCATAAATGCTGGTATGCAAGATTCAATATACTTTTTAAGACTTGTAATTTTTCCATTTGCTACATTAGCAGTATAACCAGTAGGCATTTTATTTCCTTTTATTTGCTTTTATAAATATGGCACTCAAGACAGGATTCGAACCTATGACCCTTCGCTTAACAGGCGAGCGCTACTGACCAATCTGAGCTACTGGAGTAAAAATTTGTATCTCATCCGTCATCCAGTTTAGTATAGAGAATTATACTGTGGCTATAAGCTCCCACGAACTCTTACATCTTTTCGTCTTATGTAAGGTTATCCCGTTTACAAGTAGTGTTCTTGTAAAAACACACAAATAGTATCTATATAAAGACCAGACTAGCTTTAATATAAATTAAACACCTAATAAAATGATACTATTAAAAATAACCAATTCTATTTGAAGCAAGTCTTAAAATATCTTGAGCTTCAAATAAATCTGGAACACGTTTATGCTCTTTGTAAAATTGAGCAAATAAAAAACTATACTTTTTAAACTGCAAAAAACTAAAATATCTTGTTTGCTCTAAAAATGGATTTGGAATTGTCAAATCACTATCTATAACAATAAATTTTTTAAAGTCCTGGTTTTCGGTCTGTTTCATAATTGTTAATTGCATCTTTTATTTTTAAAGGAATTACATAATATATAAAATATATAACCATGAATATAAAAACAATTGGCCAAAAAGCACCAATCCAGCAACATCCTGCATCTTTTTTAATTTCTTCTGTAAACCAAACACAGAACACTATGCCTATAACTATATACAAAATAGAATAAGCTAAAAATAACATAATAAATCCCTTTATATGGTAGTCAGACCGTGGATCGAACACGAAATTTAGTCTTATCAGGACCACGTTATAACCTGTTTAACTATCCGACTATAAATTAATAAAAAGCATGGTTTCCAATAACTATATGTTTTCCATGTTTTTTAAGTTTTTTTACTTTAAAAAATGTAGCACCATTTGTGTAGTTTGTTTTTTTCAATAAAGAATCATAAGCTACATCCATTGCTATCTGCCAATTTTGATTATATTCACTTGGTATTTTCCATTTATTAACATTTTGAAATTGTCCTTTTTCATATATAACTTCACAGACATCAAGATTTCGTTTGTCTGCTCTATTAAGAACTACTTCAGCGACTGCATATTGTCCTTTTATGGGCTCACCACGAGACTCGTGATATATGGCCATAGAAAGACACATTAATGCTGTTTTAATCATTTTGTTTCTCCTTACAGATTGCTCTTTGGGGATAAAGCATTTTGTTCACCAGCATTGCCAATACTACCGAACTAACTTCATCATATTGCTTAAAGCAACAAATTAATACACCAGAAGTATTCGAAAAGATGTGTATTAAATAATTTGGAATTAAAAAATATAATGGTGATGGCGAAAGGATTCGAACCTATACACTAAATAGAAGCGGGTTACAGCCGCATGCATTCACCAATATGCGAGCACCATCAAATTATATTTATTAAAAATAAGAGCGTTGATTTTAATTAAAAAAGTTAAAATAAGTAAAAGATAAAAATAATTTTTTTATTTACAGTTTTCACAACAGTACGATGGAATTATTTTAAATGCAGTATTTTAACTTAATAAGAAGATGTATTTTAATACATCAATTGTTTTTGAATGTTGACTTTTTCTTTTCTGCGCAAAGCTTTCTTAGAAGGACCATGTTTTCCACCTTTATGAATATGCATGTGCTTAGCGACAAAATTATTAATACGTTCCATGATAAATCTACATATATATTGTTTTTTAAAAAGAAAATGACTTAATGTTTTTAATAACAGATAATGTAATCACAAATAAAAGAAAGTGTCAACTAGCAATTTAAGCTTTCTTTAAAAGATTTTAAAGCACTATCATCTAAAGGTTTATAAATACTATTTAAAGTACGAAACTCACCAGTTTCTTTATCAAAAGACAGAACTGGACTTGTCATACAAACTTTCTCATTGCTAACAAGAGGAGAAGTATGGTCAACTGGATAAACAAACATTGGCAACCCTATTACGGGATAGCATAGTGGTGCCAATGATTTATAATGAACTGTTCTTTGTAGCATTTTTATCTCTGAATAACATTGTTAAACCATATTAAAATTTTATGCAACCTAAATGAAGTAAAATCAAATAACAAATATAGTAGATAAAATATAAAATATGGAATAGCTAATAACAACATAAGCATTATTTTTGTTTTTTTGTTCATTAAAACAATTTTTTGGTAAAAACTTAAACCAGCATATTGAGACATAAAATTACAAACCAAATAAAAATGCACCAGAACGCAAAGATTGAAGTTTTTCTTTGACGGAATTAATTGAGGCAAGTTCATTTTGAGCTAAGGCTTTTTCATTTTCCCAAAGCTTAATGGACTTATCAGCGCGATCAATATCTTCTTCTGCATGAGTAGCAGCTTGTTCAAGTTCTGCAATCATTGTTGAAAATTGAGAAATAATATCATCAACTGTTTTTCTTATAACAGGTTTTTCTGTTGGATTGTCAAATTCAAACATTGACATATGCTCCTTTAAAAATATGCGAACTAACTCGCTGTTTGACTTCAGCCCACTTTTCGCATCTAATATACGGTACTGTATTGTCACTACCAGAATATCTATAAGCACAAGTAAGCAGATTAAAATGGGAATCAAAATTAGGATCCTCTGAACTTAAAATTGTAGAATAATTTCCATTTACCGTAATAAGTTTAATCAGTCCACGCTTGCTTTTTTTACTTTTGTCTGTAATAGGATCTTTATCACTAAGCATTTTATAGCGGTTCAATTTTTTCTTTCTCTGAATTAGGACTTAAAGATCTGGCATAAAAAATTGCTCCATCAGAACACCTAGCATTAAAATAAGAAGTGTATTCGTGTTCTGCACCACGTCCTTGAAATTCTGACTCAGAATACTTAATTGAATGCAAGCCATTATTGTTTTGACATATATTAATTGAATAATTTAAAACATGGGCAGATAAGATAGAGCTGGTATCAGCCCTTTTGCAAGACGTAGTGCATAATGACACTACAATGCAAAAAACAAAAATAAATAATTTTTTCATATTAAATAATCAAAAATCCAAAAATAAAAGAAAATAAACCAGAAATAAATAACACGAAAATAAAACACCAACAAGTCCGGTCTTTTTTTATTTTTTCATCATTATAAATTTTAACTATAAATATTGATAATAAAAAAATACAAAAGCCAATAAATATTAGCAAATATGGAAGTATCGACATAAAACAAAACTCAAAAATTTTATTATGCTAATAGCAAATGTGTTTAATATATTATCATAATATTTAAAAGAAATAAATCTACATAGAATAAGAGATCGGAAGAG
>CALFYC010000120.1 GCA_937952895.1 uncultured Neisseriaceae bacterium | reverse complement strand
TTTTAGTTAGTATTTCACCATCAACAGGAGAGATATTATCAAAATATTCACCATCAATTGGATTAACCCAAACACCATTAATATAATTACCATACTGTTTTTTAAATGAATTGGAGACATTAAAACCGGATAAATGAGTTGTATTCATAAGAGTTTCTTCTAAAGGGTAATGACATTATTGTCAATTTATTTTACATAAGTTTAACATAGTTGTGCTTGGTTGAACTAAAGAGATTATAAAGAGCGATATATAAAATAGCTTATGTGAAAATCCATTATTAAACTATGGATATTCAGGTAAATACGCTTAATTTATAGAGTGTTGAAGAAACATCTATTAGAGTTTCACAATTATTTTTATATACCTTTAATTTTTTGTTTAAAATATTGCTTAGCTAATCAGATTTCATTTTGGGGTTTTTCTGCATTTCCTGGTATAAAAATAAGATAACTTATTTGAAAATTTTAATCATCGTTTAATTTCTTTTGTTATATAAGTAAGATAAATGGCTAAAAATATAATTGTATTAATGGATGGTACTTGGGATAGCGCCAACCAAGCAAATATTCCAAATGGAACAGCTTCAACTAATGTAGTTAAATTGAATAATATATTAATTAATGATAAAAAAAGTCAATTAGTATTTTATGATGATGGGATAGGTGCTGATGCTTATGGTTTAAGTAAATTTATTGATGGTGCAACTGGACTTGGGATTAATGATAAGATAATTCAAGGCTATCAGTTTATCATGCAAAATTTTACTAGTGAAGATAAGATATATTTATTTGGCTTTAGTCGAGGGGCTTATACTGTTAGATATATTGCCGATTTTATTGCTCATATGGGATTACTTAAATTAACTAATAATGAATCATCAATAGAACAATTTAACCGAATTAATGATTATTTTAATCACTATAAACAAATTAGAAATACTGATATTATAGAGGTTGATTTAAGTATTGCAAATAACTGCTATATTCAAATGATTGGAGTATGGGATACGGTAGGTGAACTTGGTATTCCGGTAGATGTTTTAAAGAATTTTAACTCTAAGCAATATGCATTTAGTGATACTATTTTACATAATAATGTATTATTTGGTTATCAAGCACTTGCTATCGATGAAAAGCGCTCTGATTTTATTCCATGTTTATGGAATAGTCGAAATGGAATTGAACAGATATGGTTTGCCGGCAGTCATTCAGATATAGGTGGTGGTTATTTAGCTTGTGGTTTATCGGATATTACTTTAAAATGGATGATTGATATGGCGGTTAATTATCATCAAATTCTTATTGATGATACAAAATTTAAATTATTAAAGCCTGACCCGTTGGATCAGATTCATGATCCAAGTACATTATTTCCATATAATATCAAATTAGTTCAATTAAGATCTATTCCTGCTGGTTCTTTAGTTAAAGAAAGTGTAAAAATTAGAATTTTAGATAAAACACTTGGTTATAATCCAACTAATTTACCAATAAATTGTAATTTTACTGATTGTAACTCATGTTATGGGAACATGGCAATATTCAAAAAAAGATAATTGCCATATTTGGGTTCAAGATTTATATCCAAAACTATTAGGTAATAATGTTCAATTCTTAGGTCCAGTGCATGGTTTTACTGGCAATGTTTTTGCTTTATTAATCGGTTTTGAATTATTAGATAATAATCAACAGCAATTATTAATTGAACAAAGTTTAAAGACCTTTATGGATACTGCCCATGTAAATAAAGAACATGCTAATTGGCCAATGTATGCACGTAAAGATCAATTTAATGCAGAAGAACATATGCTATTACAATTATGCCACGGAGCACCTGGAGTATTAATTTCTTTTGAGAAATTATATCCTTATATGAATGAAAGTCAAAAAAGAATTTTTGCTAAAGGGGTTGCTCTTACTTTTGATGCTGGGCCTTTAGTTAAAACATGGGGACTTTGTCATGGAACTGCTGGAAATGGTTATTTATTTTTAAAATATTTTAAATTATCTCAAGATGAAATCTGGCTAGATTGTGCACGTAAATTTGCTATGCATTCAATGTGGCAATCTAAGAAAATGGCAAAACAATATAGTAGGTTAAGACCAGATAATTGGTATGGCGATTTAGGTTTAGCTCTTTATTTAAAAGATTGTATTGAAGTTAATTCTAATTTTCCTTTATTAGATTATTTTTAACATTGTAAATTATGTTTGTTAAATTTAGGAGATTTTATGTCTTTAGATAAGCAGAACCTTTTTTTGATTTCAATGATTACGATAGCTACAGTTCCTCTTGGAGGGATGGGGATTGACATCTCAGTGCCGTCATTACCAAATATGACGGAATACTTTCAAACGCATAAATCTTTGATTCAGATGAGTGTTGGAATGTATATTTTAGGGATGGGAATTATGCAAATGGTAGTTGGTCCGATATCAGATAGCAAGGGAAGACGTAAGTTAATCCTAATGGCGCTTACTACCTATTGTATTACTAGCTCATTTATTGCATTAAGTCATAAGGTTGTGGATTTATTATTATTGCGTTTTATTGAGGGGTTAGCATTTGGTGGAACCCAGGTATGTTTAAGGGCTGTTGCAGTAGATTTATTTACTGGCGATAAATTATATAAAGTGGTTAATTATATGTCAACAGCATGGGCAATCAGTTCAATTATTTCGCCGATAATTGGAGCTTATCTGCAAACTCTATTTGGTTGGCAAGCGTCATTTTATTTTTTAGCCATTTATTCTGGTTTAATGGTGGCATTGATATTTATCTTTGTGCCAGAAACTATAAAAGAAAGAAATCCATTTAATTTAGAGCATATTATATTTAATTATAAGACGATTTTATCTAATAAAAATTTTTTGGCAGGATTAATTTGTGCTTCATCAGTATATTCATTAATTATTGTATTCGCTGTTGCAAGTCCATTTTTAATCCAAACTGTTTTAAAATATTCTGTAACTCAGTTTGGAAGTATTGCACTATTAACTGGGATAGCTTTTTTTTGCGGAACAATTATGAATCGCCTGTTAATTAATATTAGCTCATCTACTAAGATGAATTACTCATTATTTATTATGTTTATAGATATTCTAATTATGTTATTGGTATCGCCTTTTACGAATAACATAATTTTTATTACTGTAACAAATTTTATTTTATTTTATTTAATTGGTATTCTATTTCCTAATTCATTTTCAAATAATATGAAATTATTTCCTAAAACACCTGGAATTGCTGGTGGAATTATGGGGAGTTCACTTCTAATTTTTGGTACTGTTTTTGGTTCCGGTTTAGGGACGCTACTTCAGGGTAAAACACAAATGCCAATAGCATTTGGTTACTTATGCTTATTTATTATGTGTGTAAGTTCCTCTTTAATGTATAAAACCCCCAGGCAGAGTAGCCATTAAATTTTAATAGTTGTATTTTGAATTTAATGCATCAGTAATTATATGGTTAATAAATTCAGTTTTGGCTGCTGCATATTGGTTACCATCGTTAAATTTAGGTGCTAAAGTTAATTTAAGTTCTTCGTATTGGTGAGCAATTACAGGATTGGCTCTTAAATAATCACGAAATAGCAAGTGTTTAACCCAAAAATCAGAATTAATTTCTACCAGATGAATATGGTGAGTGCGAACTCCATCATTACCATGTTTTTGAAAAAATCTACGTAATGGAAACATCTCTTCATAAATACTAATGTATTCATAGTTAAGCGATTGTATGGGCAGAATTAATTCGCGATCAGCATCATATAATTGATTAACTCCAATCATTATGTCAATAATTGGTTTGGCATAAATGCCTTCAATTGCAGTGCTACCAATATGTTCAATCTTCTTAATCCAAGCCTCACCTAAGGATAAAAGACTTTGGCATTCAATTTCAAATAAGCTTTTCCAATTAGAGTTATATGGATTTAGAATAATCATAAATTAATCCTTAAAATTACCAATTCCATACATGATTAGAAATAGCCCAACATTTTTGAATTTTATTATTAACTAATTCATATTCAAAAGAGGTTTTTACATGTATTACTTTATTAGTTTTACGGTTAACACTAGTTTGCTTATATTTTACTAAAATTTTATTTTTTTGACTTATAACATTTTCTACAATAGTATCAACTTTATAACGTGGCTTAGCCGTATCTTGAGCAAATTTTTTAAGTGCAGTATAATCCTAGAAAATTTCTTCACCAGGTAAATAAGCGGTTCCTTCAAAATTTTTACTATAATATTTGACAAATTTAGTTAAATCTTTACCAGCCCAAATATAGCGATATACCGATTCAACAAATTTTTTGGCTTCTGCATTAGTCATGTTAGATCTCTTCCACTAAATTAAAATTCATAATAGCCACTAAATTTACTATTTAAAACATGATTTGATCGATTTTGTTCAATTGATAAAGCATTTTGTACTGCTTGATGCTGTTCCATTTCATTTAAAAACAGTTCAATTTGTGGGAATGGTTTTAAATCAACAAGATTTTGAATTTTTCTGTGTGATTTTGTCCATTTTAATAAAGCATAGGCTTGAGCATCAACGATAGTTAAATTACTATTAATAAATTTTCTATTGGTTTTAGCTAATTCTTGATTAATATAAGTTAAAACATTAATCAATTTTGGGTAAGCAATTTGCTTAAAGTTTTCAATTAGATCGCTACTAATAAAATTTTCAGGAAATAAGTTTTGTCCAAAAGCTGGATGTAGAGTTGAAGATAAATAGGATAGCCATTGATAAACTTTAGAACGTTCTACTGTTCCAACTTTTGGAGCAATAGATGAATTTGGATATTTATCAGCTAAATAAAGTAATATGGCTAAATTTTCGCCAATAGTATTTTCACCATCTTTTAAGGCACCAACTTTACCCGTTGGATTTATTTTTCTAAATTTATCACTTGCACGAATTTCTGGTGTAGTTATTCCTATTTGGTATGGAATTGATAATAATTCTAAGGTAATTTGTGAGCCAAAAGAGCATACACCAGGAATAATAAATAGAATTGGGGATTGTGACATAACTTAATCCAACATAAAACATAATTTCAATTACTGTTTATAAATAAATTTTATTGGGCTTAATTTTAAATTTAAAAGATTAAAATAATCTATTTTTAATAAATCCAATTAAATACATGCTACATAAAGAAGATGTGATAAAAAAACTAACTGGTAAATTAAGCCAAAATGAAAAATAAAGGCCAAAAATAAGAGATAAATTTGCAACAAGAATACTTAAAATAATAGTTTTAAAAATGCTATCACACCATTGCAAAGCTATCGCTCCTGGGACAATTAACATTACAAAAATTAATAAAGCTCCAACAATTTGGCATGCCATAGATACAGTAATAGCTAAGATGATAAAAAAGACAATAGAAAGTTTTTTAATTGGGATATTTTTAGAGTTAGCTATAGATGGATCAATTGACGCAAAAATTAATTGACGTGCAAAGATACCTAATATAATAATTACTATCATAAATAAAATAGATAGGTAATAAATCTGAGAAGTTGAAACTGCTAAAATATTTCCAAATAAAATACTAATTACATTTCCTGCATAATTATTTTGAAATAAAAATAAAAAATATGAACCAAGGCCTAGCACAAAAGCCAACACTACCCCTACCGCTAAATCGTTGCGTTTAACTTTATCACCAATAATCCCCATTATTGTGGATGCGATCAGATTTAAAATTAATTGCCCAAACAATGGGTTTACTCCAATAAATATTGCTCCAGCAGCACCAGTAAGACTCATATGGCCTAAAGCATGCGATGCAAAAGCTGAACGTCGGATAACCACTAAAACACTTACGATACCACAAATAGTTGAAACCAATATACCTGAAATTAAGGCATGTTGCATAAAATTATAAGCCCACATATGAATCCTCTTTTATGCATGGTAATTCACTACAATAATGCACTTTTGATTTTTTAAGATGAATAAAGGCATCTAAATAACTTGCAATTTCATGCATATCATGTGAAATCATTAATAACCCAATCTTTTGTTTGGCATTAATATCACGTAATGTTTGGATAAAGTGATGTTTTGATTTAGTATCTAGATCAGCTAATGGTTCGTCTAAAAGAAGTAATTTAGGTTTATTGATTAGAGCTTGAGCCAAAAAAATTTTTTTCTTTTGGCCACCAGATAAGTTATTAAAAGGTTGTAATATATATGACGTAGCACCTACTAACTCTGCTAATTCATAAATTCGATGATTAAGTTTATTATTTAAGCAATCAAAGCCATACTTCCATGCACTATGACAGCTTTTAATTAAAGTAAATCCAGTCATTTTATCGGCTAGGTTTATTTCACGCTCTTGTGGAATATAGGAAATTAAACGGTTAAATACACCAGGTGTTTTATCAAAAATACGAATTGTGCCAGAAAGAGGTTTTATTTCACTTAAAATAGTGCGAAAAAATGTTGATTTTCCACTACCATTTTCTCCAATAATGCCTAACCATTTATTATCCTCAATCGATAAACTAAATGGTTCTGTTAAAGGATCTTTATACCCTAAAACTAAATTATTACATTCAATCATCATTTATTTATTTGCTTTCAAAGCCATTTTAGTTTTAGTTATTTCATCATTTAGCCATTGAATAATTGTTTTTCCTTGGGGCATTGTTTCAGTAACGCCTACTATTGATATTTGATTATTTTTAGCAATTGCTAAAATATTGGCAGTAACAGGGTCTGCTACTTGTTGATTATAAAATAATATTTTTACTTGCTTCTTGGTTAGTAAATTTTCGTATGCGGCCAACATTTGAGGTGTTGGTTCAGTATTATTCATGATTTTCCATTGAACATCCAAACCTTTCATATCAAATCCCATTGATGAAGCTAAATAACCAAATACTGGTTCGGTTGCTGTTACTTTCGTTCCACCATATTCAGTTTTTATTTGTGCTATTTGAGTCAAAACACTTTGGTAGTCAGATAAAAACTTATTTAAATTTTTAGTTATTACTGATTTAGATTTTGGGTCTAAGGATATTATCTGATCCGCTAATGATTTTGCTAATCTAGGGAAAGTATTTGGCATATACCATATATGTGGATTAACATTATTTTTAGTCACCTGCACTAAATCAGCCACATTGATTATTATTGCATGTTTGTTATTAAGTGATTGAAGTATTTGTTCCATCCAAGGATCATAGTTTACACCATTAAAGATGATAATCTGGGCTTCATTTAAGGATTTCATATGTTCTGGTGCGGTTGTGAATAGATGAGGGTCAGCATCTGGATTACTTATGATGCTTTGAACAGATACAGCATCACCACCAATTTCTTTTGCTAATTCACCATAAAAATTCTCTGCAGCTACGACTTTTATAGTTGAGGCATAGCTAAAATTAATTAAAAAAAGACAAGAAAAAATTGGCAAAAATATCTTATTTAGCATCTTTATTTGGCCTTATTTAAATTTTTGACTAAGAAAAATATACAATGATAAGCTTTGTAAGGCAGTTATTGTATCACTTAAAAATAATTTGTTGGCGTTTTATTAATTTTATTTTGTATTTCAAATTTGAATACAAATATTGATTTTTTATACTACTTACACATGGATTTTTGTAAAGAGTAATTATTTAATTAAAAAAGCTTAATTATAGATATAAAAAGTCCAGCTAATAAAATACATGCAGGCAAGGTTAGGATCCATGCAATACACATGTTTTTTACAACAGATATGTTAATTCCAAATTTAGTTCCAGAGGTTCCAGCGCCCATAATTGAACCAGATACAGCATGTGTTGTACTAAGCGGGATACCAAAGCGAGAACCTAAAAATAGAATAATCGCTGAACTTAACTCTGCTGCAAAACCACTGGCGGGCTTTAATTTAGCAACTCTAGTACTTAAAGTTTTAATAATTCTCATTCCGCCAGACAGGGTGCCTAAAGCCATACATAAGGCACAAGCGCAAATAACCCAAGTTGGGACTAAACAATGTTTTAGTACATGGCAATTAAACAAAGTTAAAGTAATAATACCCATGGTCTTTTGTGCATCATTAGCACCATGGCTAAATGATAAAAATGCAGTAGATAATACCTGAATTTCGCGGATATTATTATTGGTTGTGCGAGGATTTTTATTATGAATTAGAATATTTTGTAAAAGTATTACTAAAATAGCCGCAAAGATAAAGCCTAGTGTTGGGGAAATTACCATTGGAATTATGACTTTATTTAAAACTTGAGTATAATAAATTACATGTATACCATGAGAAAAAAGTAAAGCTCCAACTAAACCTCCAATTAAAGCATGAGAAGAACTAGATGGTATACCAAAATACCAAGTGACTAAGTTCCATGTAATTCCGGCAAGTAATGCAGATAAAATTATACTATCAGATGCTAATCCAGGATCTGCAAATCCTTTGGCGATTGTTATAGCAACGGCAGTTCCACTAATTGCACCTAGGAAGTTAAAAATAGTAGAAATTGTAATTGCTTGTAGTGGTTCAAGTGATTTGGTTGAGATGGATGTTGCAACAGCATTAGCTGTGTCATGAAATCCATTGATAAATTCAAAAAACAAGGCAATAATTATAATAAAAATTGCAAGGATAGGAATGCTCATAAATTTATGATCTCTTAAATGCTTTTAACAGAAATTTGCATTACTAAATCTGAAGCAGTTACACACAATTCAATAGCTGAATCAATACTTTTATAGATTTCTTTAAGTTTTAAAATTGTTAAAGTATCAAAATTTCTTGAATACATCTCATTCATGGCATAACGAAAATCTTCAATCCCACCTTCTTCAAGCTGATATATTTTATCACCATTGGATGTAATACCTTGGCTTTCCGATAATTTTAAAGCATGTAGCATTTTTACTAGAACTTCAGTTATAATAAGAAGAGTATTAGCATTTTTAATTAAACAATCATCAGTATTAGCATCAATATTATAAATTTTTAATTTAGTGCTAATTTTTACTATACGTTTAGTTAATTTGGTAAGTAAACTGGATAATTCTTGAATATCACCACGATCAATTGGTGTAATAAATAAGTTGTTTAAGGAAATTAAAACTTTTTTATTAGTTTCAGTAGACTTTTGTTTTAAAAATTTTGAGGTTGCAAAAAGTTGTACTAGTTGATTGTCATCATTGCAATTTAAAATATCAACAAAAATTTTAGATGCTTGATGCGCATTAATTGCAGATTCTTCAAAGAGGGTAAAAAATATATCACCCTTACTTGGAATGAGCGATTTAATAAATTTTCTTATCATAATTACTTAATTCCTAGTTTAACATTCAAAGCAGATGTTAGCATACTAGTTTATAAGATTGGAACAATTTTATTGAGGTTAGATATTAAAAAAAAATAATCAATTAGATCAATTGGTTAAAATGTTTTTAATATAAGTTAATCAATATCAATAGATTAACCAATTATTAGTAAACTATGCTATAGTAATCATATTAATAAATAGGTTTAAAAGGTATAGTGATGAAAAAAATTTTAGTTATTTATGCTCATCCAAATTATGCTCATGCAAAAATTAATCAAGCACTAATTGAGAAAATTAAAAATTTAAATCAAGTTACAGTTCATAATTTATATGAATATTACCCACATGAAAAACTAGATGTTAAATATGAACAACAGTTATTATTAGAGCATGACTTAATTATTTTTCAATTCCCTTTTTCTTGGTATAGTGTAACACCTTTGTTAAAAAAATGGATTGATGAAGTGTTGACGGTTGGTTTTGCTTATGGTTTAAATGGAGATAAACTTCATGGAAAGAGTTTAATGTTATGCACAACAACTAGTGGAAGTGCTAATAATTATACGCATGAGCAATTAGGAATTACTTTAAATGAATTATTAAAACCAATTGAATATACGGCAAAGTATTGTGGATTAATTTATCGCCCACCTATTTTAATTGCAAACCCACCAGAAGAGGATCATAAGCTAAAGGAACAAATCCAAGCATATGTAAAACTTCTTGATAATTATATTATAAGTGGTGATAGTGTGTTTGATACTATGTGGTAACTTTATTATAACCTAGCCGCTAATCTAGCTCCTTGATCAATTGCAAATTTAGCATCAAGTTCTTTAGCTAAAAATGCTCCACCAATCAAATGTGCCTTGATGCCTGCATCTTTTAATTGTTTATGAAGTTGATTGACTGAAACTTGGCCTGCACAAATAATAATATTGTCAACGTCGAGGATTTTGTTTTCTTGATTGATTGTATAATGTAAACCTAAATCATCAATTTTAGTATATTCTACTCCAGCTAGCATTTGTACATTTTTATGTTTTAAGCTAGTTCGATGAATCCAGCCAGTAGTCTTACCTAAATTTTCGCCTAATTTGCCAGTTTTACGTTGTAATAAATATACTTCTCGTTTAGGCTTTACAAGTTTAGGTTTGGCTATTCCACCACGTTGGCTAAAAGTATTGTCTATACCCCATTCAGCCATGAATTTTTCTGGTCTTAAGCTATTTTCCATATCATAAAGTAAATATTCTGCTACATCAAATCCAATTCCACCAGCTCCAATAATTGCAATTTTATTACCAACTGTAATTTTTCCACTAAGTAATTCGGGATATATAATAACTTTTGGATGATCAATTCCAGGTATTTCAGGGATACGGGGTTTTACTCCAGTTGCAATAATAATTTCATCAAAAGCATAATTAATTAAAGATTTTGTATCAATTGGAGTATTTAATAAAAGTTTTACTTGTTGTAATTCAATTTGTTTTTGATAATAACGTAAAGTTTCAGTAAATTCATTTTTCCCAGGAATATTTTTAGCTAAATTAAATTGTCCGCCAATTGCATTTTCGGCTTCAAACAAAGTTACTGAATGACCGCGCATGGCTAAAATAGTTGCACAGGATAATCCAGCAGGACCAGCACCAACAATAGCAAAGCGTTTCTTGACTGTGGTTTTTGTATAATTAAGAGTGGTTTCATTACACGATCTGGGATTGACTAAACATGATGCAACTTTATGAGCAAATATATGGTCAAGACATGCTTGATTACAAGCAATACAAGTATTAATTTCATCAGCTTTATTTTCCATCGCTTTAATTACAAATTGGCTATCAGCAAGTAATGGTCGTGCAAGAGCCACTAGATCAGCCTTATTATTTGCCAAAATTGATTCAGCTATTTCCGGAGTATTAATTCGATTGGTTGCAACAACTGGAATTGAAACCTCTTTACGTAATTGTTCTGGAATAAAACTGAAATTAGCACGTGGCACTAAAGTTGCAATAGTTGGAATACGTGCTTCATGCCAACCAATACCGGTACTGATTATAGTTACTCCAGCTTTTTCTAATTCTTTTGCTAAAATTATGACTTCATTCCAGCTACTACCATCTTTAATTAAATCTAATGTAGATAAACGATAGATAATTATAAAATCAGGGCCAACTTTAGTTCGAATACGTTTGATAATTTCTAATGGAAATTGAATCCGGTTTAAATATGATCCACCCCATTTATCATTTCTTTTGTTTGTAGCTTTAACAATGAATTGGTTAATTAAATATCCTTCAGAACCCATTACTTCAACCCCATCATAGCCAGCTTCTTTAGCAAGTGATGCGCATCTTACATAGTCATTTATAGTTTTTTCTACCATACAACCTAATAATTTAAATGGTTTAAATGGGCTAATTGGGGCCTTAATTCTAGACGGTGCAGCAGATAGTGGGTGATATGCATAACGTCCAGCATGAAGAATTTGTAGGGCAATTTTTCCGTTTGCTTCATGCACAGCTTTAGTAATAATTTTATGTTGTTTTACTTCGTGAAAGTTAGTAAGTTTTGCTGCAAATGGTGATAAGCGACCAAATATATTAGGTGCAATACCACCGGTAATAATTAATCCAACATTTCCCTGAGCGCGTTCTTTATAAAATTGAGCTAATTTTTCAAACCCTTGGGGTTTTTCCTCTAATCCCACATGCATTGAACCCATTATTACACGATTTTTTAAAGTTGTGAATCCTAAATCAAGTGGAGAGAGAAGATTTGGGTATTTATTCATTATATTTCCAATATAACTATGATCTGAAGGCGATTATAACATGTTTTAAAAATTTTCTGATTTGTGTCTTCAGGATTTAAAAATAATGAAATAGAGGGTTAATTATTAACTTATCTTGAGTAGCTATAAAATATGATTAAGTGATTTATTATGACAAAAAAATTATTAAAGTGTAGTTTTATTTCTAATAAAAATGCTTCTTTTTCAAATGAGCATATACACATAATTTTTTCTGCTAAAATTAAATAGTTATATGATAAACTTGATAATTATTTACTAATTTTTATTTAAATATGTTTACTCTTATATTACATTGTTAACCATTATTTTATGTTAATTGTGTAACGCAATGTAATTTATGATACAATTAAAAAATATAGGGATTACAGTAATTAACAATTAAATTTGGAGGGTTAAATGACGATCGGTAAAAATTATATAAAGCACCTAATAATATTATGCTGTGCAACTATTTTATTTGGTTGTAATTCGGGTTCTAGTGATGTTGCAAATAGCAATAGCTCAAACAATGTCAATCCTATTCAATCATCTGTGCTAAATAAATTGCGAAATGGTGGTGACAATGGTTTTAATGGACCAAGCATAATTTATTCGGATGCAGCAGGCTTGATTACCCTTGGTATAGATCAGCAACATATTTATTACTCAACAACTGGAATTAATATGGCTCAACGTGGTCATATTATTGCAAATGTTCCGGAAGGTGTTACATTAGCCGCTGCAACAGTACGAATAAGCTCAAATCGTAGGATAGCTAGAATTTTTGTTTTTGATACAACTGGTAGAATGGTAATTTTCGATTACGCTATTGGATATCTTCGAGGAATAACGCTTGCTTTCGATTCAGAAAGTTCATTAACTCAGGGGCATACTCCATTGACTAGTCAATATGTTGGTGAAGAACAGTTAATTGTTGGAACTAGAGCTGGTTCATTCTTAATTAACCCTATAAATAAAACTTCTAATTTGATGCCTGTCACTATTCCTAGTTTACCTGATGCTGGAAGCTATGAATGGGATTCTGTAGAATTTACCCCAGATCATAAAGAAATAACTATGTTTGGATCAGTTCCTTCTCTCGCAAAAAATGTGATTAGTTGTGTTGATTCATCAGCGCCACTTCTTGATCATAATTCATATATGACAACCTCTCCTTCTGGAAGCCCTCAATTGAGGCGTAAAGGGAAAGTAGTAAGTGGAGCTAAAGGTGCTCTGGTAACTGTGGCTTATACCCCTGCAGAAACTGGAACTTCAGGATGGACTACCATTACTCTTATTGAATCTGATGGAACATCTAAAGAAGTTACTCTTCCAACTTATAATTACATTAGCGATATAGCTACTTTAGTAACAACTAAAAATGAAAGTGATAATAAACTATTCATTGCTGTTACTTCCGGAGGCGAAATTATTAGATCACATGACCTAGAATCTTGGCAAAATGTAAATTATTTTGGGACAAAAAATGTAGTCACTTTTTCTTCGATAGCTCAATACGGTCAATCATTCATAATCTCAGGATTAGGCACGGATGGTCAAATTCATTTTTATACTACT
>CALFYC010000119.1 GCA_937952895.1 uncultured Neisseriaceae bacterium | reverse complement strand
CTATACTAACTTTAGCAATGTTAGATGAATAATCTTTGGGTAAGTTAGATAATTTTAAAGTTACCTGAGTTGCTAAATCTAAATATAGTTTAGCTAATTGATTATCCGTAGCTGCAATTGGAATACCTTCATCGCTACACTTTCTAATATCTAAATTAAGTGGTAGCTTTGCTAATAGATTTAAATCATAATCTAGACTTAATTTATCCCCTCCCTTATCACCAAAAATATGTTCTAGATGACCACATTTAGGACAAAGGTAAGAACTCATATTTTCTATAATACCTAAGCAAGGAATCGACATTTTATTATACATTTCAATACTTTTTATGACATCAAGCAAAGCTATATCTTGCGGTGTTGTAACAGTAACAACTGCGGTAATTGGCATTTTTTGGCACATATTTAGATGTATATCACCAGTTCCAGGTGGCATATCAATTACCAAATAATCTAATTCTCCCCATTTAGTATCAAATAACATTTGATCTAATGCTTTACCAACAATTGCACCACGCCAAATCGCAGGTTGCGTCTCGGCAATTAAAAACCCAAAAGATAAGATTTTAATTCCATATTTCTCAAGTGGAATAAAACATTTATCTTCAACATCTGGTTTAAAATCACGATTGCCAACCAATATCGGCACCGATGGTCCATAAATATCGGCATCAAGCAATCCAACTTTAGCACCATTTTGTGCTAAAGATACGGCCAGATTAATTGCTACAGTTGATTTACCTACTCCACCTTTTCCAGAAGTAACCGCAATAACATTTTTTATATTCTTGATTCTTACGAGTCCAGGCTTGATTTTATGTGGTATAATCGCTATGTTTAACTCGATATCAAATTTATCAGTTATTCCATGATTTAATAAATAATTGTTTATATATTGCTTTATCTCAGCTTCATGAGTTTTAGCAGCAAATGGTAAATTTACCACAATTTTAGATACACCGAAACTATCTTGTTGAGGCTGCAAAGTTATATAACTAGGTTTAATTAATTCATGGTGAATATTTTTTAATATATTAGCAATATCATTCATTATAAAATTCCCGGACAAAGAAGGGCATAAATGCAAAAAAATTTAATTGTGACCGGCGCTTTGCCATATGCTAATGGTATAGCTCATTTAGGTCATGTACTTGAATATACTCAAGTTGATATATGGGCGCGTTTTCAAAAAATGCAAGGACATAATTGTTATTTTATTTGTGCAAGTGATACCCATGGCACTCCTATAATGCTTAAAGCAGAACAATTAGGAATTGCTCCGGAGCAAATGATTAAAGATGCACATCAAGATTTTATCACTGACTTTAGTGGTTTTAACATCAAGTTTGATAATTTTTATACTACCCACTCTGAAGAAAGCCAAAATTTAGTTTATAAAATCTTTCATGAGCTGGAAAAAGCCAATATGATTGCAACTAAAACTATCTCACAGCTATATGATACCAAAAAATCCATGTTTCTTCCAGATCGCTTTGTGAAAGGTAAATGTCCTAAATGTAAAACTCCTGATCAATATGGTGATAATTGTGAAATTTGTGGAGCAACTTATGCTCCAACAGAATTAATTGAGCCATACTCTACATTATCAGGTGAGAAACCAATTTTAAAAGAATCATTACATTATTTTTTTCAATTAAGTAAATGTGCAGATTTCCTAAAAGAGTGGATTAATGAAAATAATCGCTTACAAATTGAAGCTAAACATAAAATGCTCGAATGGTTAGATTTAGGCTTACAAGAATGGGATATTTCACGTGATGCACCATATTTTGGTTTTAAAATCCCAAATACTGAAGATAAATATTTTTATGTCTGGCTTGATGCCCCAATTGGCTACATGGCAAGTTTATTAAATTATTGCAATTCAAATAGTCTTAATTTTGAAGAAATATGGAATAGTCAAAATACTGAAATACACCATTTTATTGGTAAAGATATTTTATACTTTCATGCACTATTTTGGCCAGCTGTATTACATAAATCAGGCTATAAAACCCCAACTAGTATTTTCACGCATGGTTTTCTAACGATTAATGGTCAAAAAATGTCTAAATCACGTGGCACATTTATTACTGCTAAAAAATATTTATCAAGCGGTTTAAATCCTGAATTTTTTAGATTTTATATTGCAAGTAAATCTTCTAATAAAATTGAAGACATTGATTTTTCATTGGATGATTTTGTGGCTAGAATTAATTCTGAGTTGGTTGGCAAATTTGTAAATATTGCCTCAAGAAGTGCTAACTTTATAAATAAAAATTTTGCCAATAAATTAGCGCCATCAATCAATGAAAAAGATCTTTTAAATAAAATTCAAAAAAGCCAAGTTGCAATAAATTCTTTATATCAAAATCGTGAATATGCAAAAGCTATAAAGTTAATTATGAGCCTAATTGATGAAGTAAATGTATATACAGACAATAATAAGCCATGGCTAATGGCTAAAGATCCAGCTAAAATTGAGGAGTTACACCAAGTCTGCAGTATTTTAATTAATGCTTTTTATCTTATTTCAATTTATTTAAAACCAGTTATTCCTGGGATTGTAAATCAAATTGAACAATTTTTAAATCTTCAACCACTTAAATGGCAAGACCTTAATCATCTTTTATTAAATCACACAATTAATCAATACTCACATTTAATTACAAGGATAGAACAAAAAATGATCGATAATATTACTAAAGAGGAAGAGTTATCCATCGAGCCCCATAATAATTCCACACCACAATACGAAACTCTTGAATCAATTATTAATATTGATGATTTTGCTAAAATTGATTTACGTGTAGCTAAAATTATTGATGCAAAACATGTTGAAGGTGCGGATAAATTACTAGAACTTACTCTTGATATAGGTTCTGAAACTAGGACCGTATTTGCTGGAATTAAATCAGCATATAAACCTGACACACTAATTGGAAAGCATACCGTAATGGTTGCTAATCTTGCACCAAGAAAAATGAAATTTGGTCTAAGCCAAGGTATGGTCTTAGCCGCAAGTTTTGAAGATAAAGATGGTGGGTTATTTATTCTTGAACCACATGAAGGTGCCAAAGCTGGAATGCGAATTCGCTAACTATAGGAGAAAACAATGGAACTCAAACCAGATAGTCATGATAAATTATTTTTTGCCGGCTGGAATCTTTATAAAAAAGCTGTTGATAACAATTGTTTATTTCATAAAGAGATGTATCAAACCCTAGATAAATTATTAATTGAAAAATTTACCAACATCCCCTTTTCAATCTTAGATTTAGGTTGTGGTGATTCAGCATATATTGCTAAAATCTTACTAAATAAATCAGTAAATAATTATACTGGAGTTGACTTGTCTGATTTTGCAACCAATTTAGCGAAAACCAATTTGCCAAATAACATTAAATTTGTAGATTTTATTAACAGTGACTTTCTTGAAGCAATGTCAATAATGGCTAAAAACCAGCAAAAATTTGATCTAGTATTTACTAGTTATGCATTCCATCATTATCAAAAACCACAAAAGGAGCTATTTTTTAAATTAGCCAAACAATTACTGAATGATAATGGCATAGTTGTTGTTATTGATATTATTTTAAAAGAATCTGAAACATTAGCTGCTTTTTACGATCGAATAAATAAATTTTATAGCACGTTTAATCAGCTAACCGCCGAAGAATTAAATGGTCTTTATCAGCATGTATCAAATTCTGATTTTCCAGAAACAATAAATACTTATAAAGATATGGCTTCAAACGCTAAATTTACTAAATTTAATGTTCTTAATCAACAACAAGAAATATTTTATTTTCTTACTTGTGATAATTAGCCAATATTTTTAATTAAGAATTTCAATTGGATTCAGCATACCTTAATTTAAACCAGGTTGATATTTAAAACTATTTTGTTTTAAATAATATTTTAAAAATGTATCAGCGAAAGTATAATCTGCTTTACCCTGATGTTTCAAATAGCCTAAATATACTAAATTTTGTTTAATTTTATAACTAGTTACAATATCTAAATTATCAATTTTTTTTTCATTCGCAATTGAACTTAGCATTTCAAAGTGATGAGCTCGGCTTTTTATCTGAGTGACCATATCATCCAAATAAGATTTAGTTTCATAAATTGCCTGAGTAATAGCTAGTTGATAATGTTTATCTTCTATATATTTAATATTATCATCAATTACCATGTAATATAAGACTTGCATTACTTTCATTGAATAATAAGGATGACAGTCAAGCTGCTCTAAATAGTTCATCAATTCTTGATCATCAAGTTTGACTTTTATTTTGATAAATTTATTCTTTACAAAATCGAATAACTCTGATATATCTAGCGGCCCTAATTCAATAATACGACAAAAATGGAAAAATGGCGAATCTTTTCCTAAAAATATTTCATTCATTAAAATTTGATGGCTACCACAAAAAATATACATCACACTTTTATGGTGTTGAACAACTGCACGGATTTTATCTAAAATAAATTTATCTCTTGATAATGCAATTTTAATGTCTTGGAATTCATCAAAAGCAATATTTATCTTTTTATGAGAATTAGTAGCTAATTTTTCGGCAATTTCAAGGGCATATAAAAAAATTTCATCTTTATTTTCATATTGTTCTAATTTTTCAATTCTTTCAATAGAAATTTCGATAATTTCAAATAATTTAATATTTACTGTAGCTCTTAAGGACTTTAAAAAGTTTGTAATTCCATCCTTTATATTATCCCAGAAGCCTTTAATTCCAACAACCTCATATACACGACCGATTAATTCTCGTCCAATTGCACCTAAATCTGCATATCTTTTTAAATCAAAATAAATAGTATTCCCATCATATTGACGATAACCTTCAGCAATTAACGACGTTTTTCCATATCGTCTTGGTGCATGGATCATTACATTTTGACCATCTTGTAAAAAATGTAAAAATTTCTTAAGAGCTACTTTTCTATCAATAAAATCCGGAAATTCTACTGGAACTCCAACTTTAAAAGCCATACCAACCCCTCTATATATGCAATATGTTAGCATATGCAATATGTTAGCATATTAATGACAAATTTTATTAAATAATTTTACCCCTAGATAAGTTAATTTACTTTATAATTATTTCTTAGAGATTCGATTTGATATATTTTATCTAGTTTAGTTTTATAGATGTGGAGTAAATAAATGAAAAAAATTCAATTGGCTTTAGGTATAAGTATCACTGTTTTGCTTACCACAAATTGTTTTGCAGTAGATCAAGACCCATTTGGCTTACAAGGGACTTATACCTGCACTGGGTATGACTCGGTAGATGGCCCTTACGTTCCACCATATCCTAAAGCATATATCACATATAATGCTAGACACAGTGTTCCAGAACATTTATTTGGCGCTTATAATTTCAAATTAGTTGAAGCTGATGGATCTGGCTACAACGGGATTGGCAGTCTAAGTGGTAATTCTTTAGCCATTTCCTTTACCAATATGGATCCT
>CALFYC010000118.1 GCA_937952895.1 uncultured Neisseriaceae bacterium | reverse complement strand
CCAGCTTGCTTTAAAAGACGTTCTAAATGAATACTCATCCCAGCATTTTCAACAACTAAACAGCTTGGTGAATTGACTAACCGATTCGTCACTTTAACATCTTTTACTTTATCACCCAAAGCAGTTTTGATTTTTTCAATAACTGGTGTAACTACTTTATCATCAACCTTTTCGTCTACTTTATCATCTAATTTACCAAGATCAAGATTTGCTCTTGCAACGGATACTAACTCTTTCTTATCAAAATCAAATAAATGACTCACTAACCATTCATCAACACGATCAGTTAGTAATAATACCTCAATACCTTTTTGTTTAAAAATTTCTAGATGTGGACTATTTTTAGCCGCATTATAAGTATCTGCAGTTATATAATAAATCTTATCTTGACCATCTTTCATACGGCTAATATAATCTTCTAAACTAACCGATTTAATATCACTATCATTATGAGTTGATGCAAAACGTAGTAATTTAGCTACACGCTCTTTATTAGCATGATCTTCAATCACTCCCTCTTTTAACACATTACCAAATTCACCCCAAAATGTTGCATATGCTTCAGGACTTTCTTTCGCAATATCTTCAATTAAAGATAAGATTTTTTTAGTTGAGCCGGATCGAATTGCATCAATATCTTTAGATGATTGTAAAATTTCACGAGATACATTTAATGGTAAATCTTGACTATCAATAATACCTCTTACAAAACGTAAATAGTTTGGTAAAAGTTTTTCAGCATCATCCATTATAAAAACACGTTTAATATATAATTTAATGCCATAACGACGATTATGATCATAAAGATCATATGGTGCCTTACTAGGAATATATAATAATTGCGTGTATTCCTGTGTGCCTTCTACTTTTGTATGAATCCAACGCATTGGATCATTAAAATCATGCGAAATATGCTTATAAAATTCTTTATATTCATTCTCTTCAATTTCTGATTTAGGTCTGACCCACAACGCATTAGCCTTATTAATAGTTTCTAGCTCTGTAGATACAATCTCTTTACCATCTTTATCAGTTTCTGGCATCTTTAACATTTTAATTGGATAATTAATATGGTCGGAATATTTACGAATTAATGATCTAAGCTGCCAATCTGATAATAAATCTTCATTACCATCTTTTAAATGTAGGGTAATTAATGTGCCACGAATATTTTTTTTAACTTTCTCAATTGAATATTCACCAGCTCCTTCAGATATCCATCTAATTACTTCCGACTTATCTTCTCCAGCTTTATGAGTTAATAATTCAACTTTATCAGCAACAATGAATGCGGAGTAAAAGCCAACTCCAAACTGACCAATTAAATTAGCATCTTTTTTTGCATCTCCAGACAATTGTTCCATAAATGCTTTTGTTCCTGATTTGGCAATCGTTCCCACATTTTCAATTACTTCATCATAAGTCATACCAATTCCATTATCCTGAATAGTAATTAACTTTTTTTCTTTATCAAAGTTAACTTCGATAAAAAGCTCATCCCCGGTATTTAATTCCGGATGTTTAATTTGGGCAAAACGTAATTTATCAATAGCATCTGATGCATTTGAAATCAATTCACGTAAAAAGATTTCTTTATTTGAATATAATGAATGAATCATTAAATTTAGTAACTGCTTAACTTCAGTTTGAAAGCTTAATGTTTGTTTATTACTCATAATAATTTAATTCCTGAATAAAAATAAAATTTGATTTAATCTAAATTTCAATATATGGATAATTAACTCTTTTTCAAGTATATTTTTTGATTTTAAAAGCAAAATTTGAGTAACCCAACAAATCTAAGCATGCATTCTAAATAATAAAACACTCCAAACAAATAAATTTCTATAAGTATAAATTTTATAGCACTGATAACTATGCTAAAATTAACTTCTCAAATCATTAAGATGTGATATTTAGTTACATCTAAGGGGTCATAGCTCAGTTGGTAGAGCGCTACAATGGCATTGTAGAGGTCTGCGGTTCGATCCCGCATGGCTCCACCAGTTAAAATGAAACTTTAAGGAATTTATATCCATGTTATTATGTTTAGATATTGGAAATTCTCACCTTTGTGGTGGTGTATTTAAAAACAATGAGCTATTAATTCAATTTCGTTATAGCTCAAAACATATTGGCACATCAGATGAAGTAGGAATTTTTATCTTAAATGTACTTCGTGAAAACAAAATCAATCCAAAGCTAATTACCAAAATTGGCATTGCATCAGTTGTACCATCTAATGATTACTCGGTAAGAGCAGCTTGTATTAAATATTTAAAAATCATCCCACAATTCCTATCTCCTTGTGAAAATATTGCTGGAATTAAAGTTAAAACAGATCGCCCAGAACAAACTGGAGCTGATCTAATTGCATCGGCGATTGCCGCAAAAACTCTATACCCAAAGCAGCATATATTGGTTTTTGATTTTGGAACGGCTACTACTTGTTGTTACATTAATGATAAAGCTGAATTTATTGGAGCTACAATTACACCAGGTATTAGGCTTATGATGGAATCGTTGTCGAACAATGCGGCAAAGCTATTTAGTGTTGAATTACTAAAACCTACCGAAATAATTGGCCGTGATACAAGTTCAGCCATTCAATCTGGAATATATTATGCGCAAATTGGTTTAGTTTATCAACTAATACATGGAGCATTAGCCAATTATAATTTACCCGAGAGGCCTATTGTGATTGGCACGGGTGGCTATTCTGGAATGTTTGCTTCAGAAAAATTATTTGATTTAGTTATTCCTGAATTAGTATTAATTGGCGTAAAACATATGCTTGAATTATCCCCAACTTAATTAAATATAATTGGGGATTAATAAATAATATTCAGGCTACTTATTAATGGTTAAAAAGACCATGAATCCAGCCAGCAGCTTTCTTCTCTACATCACCTATACTTTTTGAAATTGTATCTTTCCCACTTGTTGCTTGATCAATAATTTGACTATTTAAACCCAACCAATCCATCGATCCATTGAAATTAGATATTGGTCCTGTCATAGTATAAATAAAATGTAAATTATTAATCCATTTGTTTTTTTGTGGTGCTACAACTTGTGAATTTACTTTATAATCTAAAGTTTCACTCACCAAGTTAACAGTTCCATCACCATTTACGACAACAACAGGCCCGGTCAAATTCATCTTTGGTCGCATAACTCCATTTGCAACATTTGCATTAACAGTTAAAGCACCTAAATCGGTCACTTGGTTATAATCACGTGGTTTATTAACTGTCATGCTATTAAATTGATCTTTGAATACATCAACAAATTTTTTGATTTGGACTAAATCTTGAAGCGAAATCTTCTTTGAAAATGTTTGTTCAACATGTGTAATCTCATTATCAATTTGGCTCAACATATTAGTTACTGATAATCCATACACTTTAATACTTTTAACCACCACTTTTTGATTAGTCTTCAAAGCAGAAATGGCTGATTTAGAATTTGCAGGAAGTGAAGCAGTACCAGTAACTTTAGTGCCTAGAAGTGGCACATGATAACCTTTTAAATTTGCCAAATCAGATAATTCAAGCTTATTTAAATTAAGATCTTCATTAACTACCAATGGCGTGATCGAAGTTACTTTAATATTTCCACCAATAGTAGAATCGTTGATTTTAAATGTTAAAGGATCTATATTAATGTTATTAATACCACCATTAAAATCGGTATGAAATGAAACTTTATCTAGAAAAGTTTTATTGGCTAAATCTGGGCGTTTCATAGCTAATCTATCAAAAACTCGATTTAATGAAAATGTCGGCACATCCACATTACCTTTATATACAACCTTTAAAGGTGAGAAAGACTCAACATTTAAGCTAACTTTTACCTCACTATCTTCAACCTTAAGATCAATTGGATCTATAGTTGCATTTTTGGCATTACCACTAAATTTAGTATTGAATGACACATTATCTGGGAATGCAGTTAATGGTAATTTAGCAGGTTTTAAATCTAATTTATCAACTAACTTAGCTAAAGAAAAATTCTCAATATCCAATTTACCCTGATATTGTGGTTGATCAAAATTCATTAAAGAGAAATTAACCTTGCTATTTACTATATCACTAAAATTAACTTTTACATCGGATAGAGTTACAACTTCATTTTCCGTATCAACACTCATTTCCCCCCCAATGCCAGCACTAACCGTTAAATCAAAATTTTTAATATTTTTTTGTGTTTTCGATAATAGATCGGAATAGCTAATAGTTGAATTTTTAAGCGCAAAATAACTTAATTGTAATTTAAATTTCCCTTTTTTATCTTCACCTGGTGAGACTTGTGACTCTTTATTTGTATTAAAACTCCAGTTATTTAAATCACCTTTTTTGATTAACCCTACATTTAAGTTACTTACAGATATTCCATCAATAACCACTTTTCCATGAAGCAATGGGAAAAGTTGAGCAGTTACATCAGCCGAACCAACTTCAACAAAATTTTTCGCCTCAAATTCTTGTGGATTAGATAAAGTCAAATGCCCAATATGTAAACCAATTGTTGGATAAAATTTCCAGCTAATATTTCCATCCAAAGTAAGGGTTCTACCTGTGGAATCTTTTACAGCTTTTACAATAAGAGGTTTATAGTGATTTGGATCAACAAAAATCACTAATGCTATAGCTCCAGCTACCAATATAACACTCAAGGTTACAATGGTTATTAATAAAAACTTAATAATTGATTTAATTTTCATTGGATTTCATACCTATAAAATAAACTTTGTAAAATCACACAGAACGCATTTTAGCACTAAGAATCATTTTTTGACTAATTATATAGGCATAAAATTTAAAAAATTATTCTCCGAATAATATAGTCGATTTTTTCATTCGCAATTTAATTTTTCAAATTCTTCAATACGCCAATCTTTGCTAACAAAGATTTCATCATTAGTATTGCATAAAAAATTTTCCAATATTTTAGCAACCATATTAGGTGAGCGAAGCTTTCCATTTGTATACAAATCCTGATACACAGAAACTCTTGGAAAAACTCCCACATCTTGACTACGCAGTGACAATAAGATATCTGTATCTACAACTCCTGGCATAAAACTACCAAATAAAATTCCATCTTTTTGTAATTCTAAATTTAGTCCTCGATATAAATAAAATAATGCAGCTTTACTAATTCCATAACAAAGCATCCCTTCATATGGATTATGCCCGGCTCCAGAGGAAATATGTAATACTCGACTACCACGCTTTAAATTAGGCATTAAAGCCTGAGTTAAAAACATTGGCGCTTCTACATTAGTCTTTTGCATATCTCGCCAGTTAGTAAGAGTAATTGTAGCGAAATTTCCAACATTATTCATTATTCCCGCATTATGAATCAAATAATCAAGTTGAATTTTAGCTAATATCCTCTTAATTTTTAGTCTATCAGCATTTAATCTTACATCTGCATTAATCAAACTAATTTTATCTGGATTAAGCTCTTTTGTTGCATTTAGTTTAGGCATGTTACGCCCAACAATATAAACCTGCTCTAATTTATGTGAGAGTTGTAAAGCTAAAGCTTTACCAATACCAGAGCCACCACCTGTAACTAATGCTATTTTCATAATGGATTCTTTCAATTAAATTAATCTAATATTTTAGGCTAATTTGCAGATTATTGTCAATTTCGAATTAATTTAGTACTGCAGTTTGAAAATTTTTCGATTTTTTAAGCCAATGCATCTATTTAGAAAATTAGTTGTTCAACTTTAAAAAGAAATTGGCATACTCTATAGCAAATTTTGTATTAAAATCTTGAAGGGGACTATTCGGTAAAATAATCTGATAGCCAAACGGTTGATCGTGTTGTGAATTGATTTTTTGTATTTCAATAATTTTAATAATTTTAATTTTATCATCATTTTCAATATAATTCGGGTGATTATGTAATTGAGACTCTTCAAGTATGACATTGTCAGCTAAATTATTAAAAATTAATGCTTTAACATTACTAAGTTGTAGTGATTGATATACATCAGACTCATCTAATAGATGGAAAGTATTCGCAAACCACATCGCATTATTGTTTGAATACGATTTGGCTACCATATGTAAGGTGGCTGGGGTTCCAAAACCAAAATAATTAATTTGCTTATGTGGATTTTTTAATAACAGTATTGGTATTAGCTGGGCACTCGCAAGATTACCATAAGAATAAGCATAAATTTCTAAACCAAACCCATTTATCCCATGACGCTTAACTAAGTGATTATATGTAGCAATATGTGGATTTATACTACCTTTAACACTAGTTTTATATGCCCTTAATTCTGGGTTTAAAATATGGTTTAATCCTTTATTGGGATAATCAATTAAAATTTGAATTGTTGATGTAAGTGCGATTAAGTCAGCACCTGTAGCAAATTGCCCAGCTTGATTACAGCCATTACCATTGAAATGAAATAAATATTGAGGATATTTTTTCTCAAATGCTGTTTTATAGCCAAATTCCCAATGTATGTAATAGTGATCGTTGATATCATCATATAAAATAAAGGCTTGAATTAAATATTCGGTTTGAAATAATGAAAATCTAAAATTTATTGGTTTAGAGTAAAACTCTAATACATGTTTACGGTTTATCCCATCATCAATAGGATACAGTTTTGTAATTAATGATAAAAATTGCATAAATAAATAACCTCGCAAGATCGGAAGAGCACACGTCTGAACTCCAG
>CALFYC010000117.1 GCA_937952895.1 uncultured Neisseriaceae bacterium | reverse complement strand
TGCAGTTGTCTATTCATATCAAGTTCGCAGAATCAACTCCTTTGAATGGTGTTAAGTTAACTTTGTCTAACATATCTTCTGTACTTCCATCTATTACCAAAATAACGTACACCAACAAGAGCAACGACTTATTTGATTTAAACTATGTTGGCGATATCACATCACAAGACGCTGTAAGTAATTCTGAATATGGCAACATCTTTCTGCAAACAGAACAAGTAAATGCCACTGGATTAATTATACAATTTGAACAAAACTATCCCGATATAGTTAATGGTCAAGATAGATATACAATCGGTGTGTCTGGATTTGAAGCTGGATATTACGAATCTGTGTCAAGTGGATATGCTGTATTTGGTCCATACAACTCAACTAGCCCCATTATTAAAATAGCATATAGTGCAGACATCATAGATAAATCAAATAGTCAAAACATAGAACTAAGCTTTAGCCATAACAACGTTGCGTGGATTCCACTGATTAATACAAACAAAATTTCGTCTGGTAAGATATTGAACATTAACAACATATCAACCGATGCAGTATTCTTTGATAATCAGGTTAAGCAATTTTGGATAAGACTAGATATTGAATCTTATGATGCATCACAAAATCTAAACATCCATAGAAGATCGTTGGTCGATAGCAATCAATATGGTCAAAGTATTTTATTAGACGATAGACATACGTTCACATCCGTATATGAAAACTTAGGGTTCTCATATGGCGCAATGAATAATGTTTCCGACATAACAGAGAGCAGTCTATTTGAATTTGCAAAAAGCAAGAACGGATACTTTGGGCTATCAGAAGAGGATGACATATACAATGCTTACTATAGATACTCATCTCCAGTAGTTGAACAATCTAACAACATCAGCATTTACAGCAAAGAAGATATTATTATTGAAACAGCAAGGCTTTTAAAACTTACAACTCCATCAGAATTATCAGTTCGATTAAATGGCGTAGACGTATTAGACCTCAGAAGAAAATATGTAATCAAAGTAAAAGCAGACATGAGCAATGGCTTGTATCAATTGCATATGGATGGAGATATCAAATACATAGATGTGTCACTAGGTTTTGTTATGTCAACAATGGCAACATTATTTACAACACAAGAAAGCATAGTAAGTCTTATAGGTCCAGATGGATACATATATCAAATAGAGCCAACAACAATTGCTGGAACAAAGTACATATCTTTAATAGGTGTATTGTTTGAACAACAAGATGCTAAGCACAATATATATCCACACATCACAAAAGCAAACAGTTTCTATATAGAGCGCGGTGGCATTATTGCAAAAAACAACTTTGATACAGTACAAATAACTGGAATGAATATCTCAGAAGCCATAACAGATGTTGGTAGCTATGCGGACAAACATGTTTTAATTACACAGGACATTAAGAAAAGTGTTGGCAGCACAAGTATGGGCAAATACACGTTTAAGAAAACTGGTAAGTTTAAGCATTGTAATATTATAGAAGGTACAATTAAATTTGACTTCTCAAATGCATTTATCCACAGCATGATTAAAGAAGTAATGTTTATTGATGGCGAACAAGAATTTGTATCAAGCAAAAGAGTTACTCAATATAACAATACAAACCTAAATGAAATAGTATTGGAAGGTGTATTCATAGATGATAATACAATGTCATTCTATGGAGGAAGCAGCTTGTTCAAGAACAGAGTTTATTCGGCGGAAGATTTAGTTGAACTAGGAGATTGGTTATTAACACTAGAAAGTGGTTCATACAAAATTAAATTGCCAAGCGGAGTTAAAACATCTGCTACAATTGATACAGCTATAGAGTATAACGTAGACAATCAATCGACAAACAAAGATGGAATATATTCAATAGACTATCAAAATGGAGTTCTATACACATCATCACCAATAGATGGCAACATTGTAGTAAACTATCAATATTACAATATGGCACTAGAAGGACAAGCAGCCATAGAACTTAATAGCAATGAATACATAGCAAGAGATGGAATCCTAACCGTAGATAAACAAACAACAAACACACTATCTGTAGTATATAAAGAAGGTAAGGATGACGGAAACACATTTATAGATTCACCAATATTAAGCAATATTAGTATTAACACAATCACAGAACTATACATAAAATGACTAGTCAAACAAAAATAGCCAAGGCATCATCACTACTTATAAGCGGTACTGACGTTACCAGAACAAATATATTGGATGAATTGCCAAACAATAATAGCATTGCAATAGTAGATAACAAGTTTACAGAAGCAAACTTTGAGGCACTACTTAGCAATGTGGCATGGCCTTTAGCAGCAGCAAAAGACTTGTACAGTGTGTATGGGGACAAGATTAATGCACAAGAGGCAGAGCATCTATTACAAGTGGACTATATGCAAAGAGAAATATTAACAGAGCTAATACCAGCAATTAAATCAATCAACTCAATTTCTGCGCAAAGCTTAGGGTATACATATGCCCACATTGTAGATAAAAAAGAGATAGAGTACGAGAAGGAGGGATATGTAAATATAGTAGATGTGCTAAGTGATGCTGTATATAAAGCATATGCACTTGCTAACGGACATGTCTTTAACGCGACTATTGATTCTAATAATACAGTTGAATTTAAAAACACCTTTAAAGCCAAAGAGCTTATTCTAGAAGTAGATAAACAAAACTCAAAACCATTCAATCAGATAAACATTAAGACAGGGAAGATAGAGAAGATAATAATAGGTACATCTAAAGATGGCATAGAGTTTAAGTATATTACATACAAACAGAAAGCAGTATACGAAAGCTCAATAGACATTAAAGAGTCAACAGATAGATTTATTAGAATTATCTTTATACAGAAAGAAACAATTCCAATCGAAGCAGGGAAATTTGTACATAGAGCAGAACTAAAAGAACTGTCTGTGGGCATGAAAGCCCAAAAGGAATTACTAACCTTTGAAACTCCAGAATACATAATAAACAAAACATGTTCATATGTTGGATTACAAGATAAGGTAATTGGGAAAGGATTAATTAAATACACGGCTTCAATTAATGGCAAAGAATTTGCAGATATAACAAATGTCAACATAGCAATTAATGAGTTCTTTGAAAACAAATTACTGGCATTAGACAACACAGTTATATTAGAACCAGAACTAATAGCAACAAATGAACTTATGGTATTTGATGCAACAAAGATATGGGAAGAGGATGATGTAGGTATTTACGGATGGTTCAAATTTAATAAAGACACAACCATTGATACTGGAATGAGCAGACTAATTATTGATGGCAATATTAAGTTTGGAACAATTCTTATACCTCAAGGAATACATAGAATACATTTAATAGATGGCGCATTAATTAATTACTTCAATGAAAAATACATCAAAACAATTCGATACGAAGAAAATATTATTATTGGCACAGATATATACGGCACAGAACATTCAATGACAGATGCACTATATCCAAATAATACAAAATATATTGTTGAACTAAATGGAATTGCGTTAGGTAAACTAACAACAGATAAAATTTTACTCAAAGGAGAAACAGGATATCAAATACTATCTACGGATAATACAAAATACAATGTAGCTTTTAGAAGTACAATAGGCACACTTAATACAATTAAGATTAAAGGTGTCATAGACAATGCTGGGCAAATTGAGCCAACAGTAATTCAAAACATATTCGTGAACATTATATGAAAATTTTTACACAAGAAAAGAACACAACCGCAGATGGAAGTATTACGCTATTTGCAACAACAAATAACTATGTGGCAGATTCAGTATCAGTGCTAATGATAGAAAATGAAACTGTAACATCTCCAGCATTTAATGAACTAGGTGCAAACTTCATTGAAATGGTAGTTCCTCCAACTGGACTATTAGTATTTACATATCAATATGAAGACGCAGACATTGTAGATGTAAACACAATCGTTCCTGGATTAGCTCCGTGGGATTCCACAAAAGTATTAAGACTAATAAATCTAATTAAATTAATGCAAACCAACATTGAAACTCTAGAAGTAGCATTAGGCAACAGAGTTGCAAAGCAAGAGTTCAATAGTTGGTCAGCAGAAATAGAAAAATCAATAGACGATCTAAAGTCATTGGTCAGTTGATAAGTCCAACAACAAATCAAAGCCATGCTCATAAGTAAAATTATCAGCTGGCTTTTCTACATTTGCAAAATAATCAGTTGCTCTAGTCATTACTCTATGGTCAACATTGATACGTTTTACTATATCAATCCACCCACTAAGAAAAACTTGCACAAAAGATTTTGAAGTAAATGTAATCTCATTGGCTTTATCAGCATTGAATTTATGAAAAGAAACTCTCCTCATCTTCAGTATTGTATTCACCAAAAGATCATTATATCGTTCTACAAATAAGTTTTTAAAAAAATCATTCTTTTCACAACCACATCTTAAAAACACCATAGAAAACATATGATCACATAGTCTCATATAGTGCATCCTCATAAAATAATCACAATCTCTGTATAACAAATATATGTAATCAGAAAGACCATCCCAATCTTTGGTCTTATATAAATGAGTTAAGTATGGTGTGTAAAAATAATTAATCTTAATAAAAGTTTTGTTTGGCGAAATTATCTTTGCAACATCAACAATAGATTCATCAATCCTTATGATGGGATGAGATGACTTACTGCCAATATCAATGAAAGGAATTATCACATCGCCAAAATCTCGCGTTAGTGAGAAGCTAGATAATCTTAAATCTTTGTTATACACATAGCGTTGATTGGTAGCAGCTCGTGTACGCTTTAGTCTATACTCCCTTAAAAGAGTACGACTCACAGATTTATTATTATTGATAATCAAGATATCTAACTTCCACTAACGGCTTAGATAGGTCAACATACTGAATCGCAAATGAATCAGTAAGCAAATCATATTTAGCCGCAATCTTCAGCGCACTAATAGAGTCAGCACCAGCTTCTAATGCTCCAAGAGCATATCTAGAACCGCTGCCAATACTCATACATCTATAATCAACAGAACTAATATATTGCATACCATGATACATCTCAGAAGACTTATCAATAGTATAATACACATAAGCGGTAAACGTAGGTTCACCAAACAATGACCTAAACTTTTGAGAAACAACTGGGTCTCTTAAAGTGTTAAAGTGTTCAACAAAATATGCTGACTGAGCCTTATCACCTATACACACAATAATTACATGATGTGGAGGATCAGAATCAGTATCAAGAACATAAATGTTATCTGATAAAACATTGTGCTTAGTGCCACCAACAATGTTCATCATATCTACGGCAAGCATTTTGCCATCACAAACAATGGTACTCATCTTCCTGGAATATCCTCATACTTAACTTCTATATAATATGAATACTCATATTCATTAGTGATTTCGGTATGCAAAGAAAATAATACACCACAAGAAGATGAATAACCAGTAATAGTTGGACAATCCATAACTGGATCATAACCAACTTCTAGAGTCCATTCAAGTCTGTCTCCACACACAGGACAGCAAGTCATAAGTGCAGATTCAATAGTCTTATATGTTTCTAATTCGTTAACATCTTGATAGGGCGTATTCATCTTTTTATTTCCATTCCATTAATAGAAATTGGAGTTAAGAAACCCCAATCTTCATCATATTCAAATACAACTTCTACTTCACTAAAAGCTTGCTTAATGGCATTGCACTGTTCGTCTATAATAGCCTTCATAGCGCAAGATTCTATCATAGGTAAATCATTTGATTGGGCAACATACTTAACAGTAATTTTATTAGTCATATTTAATCCCATGACCAAACAATATATTTCTTAACCTAATAATTTCATCCTCGGCATTCAAAAGAGAATCGGTCAATATAGAATTAGTCAATCTTTCGGCTTTAACCTCTTCTGAATCAATCAGCAGCATTCTACGACTAACTTTTTGAATAGAGTCAACATACAGCTCATTCATATAGATAGCTCCACCCAATAAACTGGCAAGACCTCTGGCCTGCTTTAGCAGGCCATCGTATGTTGGATGAGGATCAAATTTATAACTTGTCTGCTCTGTCATCTAATTTATGCTCTACACCATGTTGGCTTTTAATAGTTTCAAAATGAAGTAGGAATGATAAACAACAAATAGCATGAGCTAAATGACTAATACCACTTTCTTCATCAACATCATTATCATAAGGGTTATTCCAAGAGTTCAAATGACGCAATGCAGCATCATATAATCTTGAATAAACAATTCCTTTGGACCAATTATGCTTAGCATACTTCTGAGCACCATAGGTTAATACTTTGCCAACTTCTTCCAAAACCAATGGAGGGAATAAACCCAACATTGTTTTGCCACCATCATATTTCAAACCACCAGTTGTAGGAAAATCTTGAATTCCAAGACCAGCTTGATTTGGAATTGCAAGCTCTACACGGTCTGGTACTTCATGAAAACGTAATTCAGCTGTCATCACTTTATTGATTTCTAAACCAATGTCTAGTTCGTTATTGCAAAAATCCATATACACATCCATCACACGTCAAATAAGTCTTTAAAATTACTAGAAGACACTCTGTCAATTGTGCCGATTCTGTAAGTATTCAACTGAACCTCTTGTGGAGCTTCTTGACGATTTTTACTACTTAGGTATTTCTGTTGAATGAAAGGAAGTGGATCGCTTAATTGCGGATACTTATCTGGCAGTCCAACATTTACCATACGCTTATTTGACATGAACTCAATGTATTTACCCATTACATTTTCATTCAAACCAAGAAGTGGTGTTCCATACTGAAAGAGATATTTAGAGAATAGCTTTTCAGCTACAACAGCTCTATCCCACATCATCATAAATAAAGGGATTAAACGCTTATACATAGCAGACCATTCTGGACCATCTATGCCAAGTCTCCAATTATTTATAATATTGTTTCCAATAGCAGTACGCATATTTTCATCTCTAGCAATTAAAGCCATTGTTTTACCAACACCCTCAAAGATGCCCATAGCAGCAAATGAGAATGTACAAGCAAAAGAATTATAAAATTGCAAAGCTTCAAGAATATAAATTGCCATAATAGCAATCATTAAATTTTCTTTAGTTGGATTGGTAAAGAAAACATTATAAGCATCAATAAGAAACTGAAAGCGAGGTAACAAAGGATTATCTTTATTAATAAGCTTTAGAATCCTCTGAGGGTCCGAATACAAAGCCCTTAAGATATAGGTGTAGCTTTTGCTATGCAACTGTTCAAAGCTGCCCCATGAGCCTATACAAAGCTCTAATGAGGTGTCTGTAACATAAGGCAATAAAGCAAAAGGGCCTCTACCTTGAATAGAATCAGCAACAACTTGCGATTGCAGGTTGGATGTGAAAATATGTTCTTGAGGCAAAGATAACTGTTTGGCTTGGTCAGCATCTTGATGAAGAGAGATATCATGCTCTCTCCAACGAGAATCTTCCATAAGGTCGTGAAGTTTCATAAACTCTGGATATTCAACAGTAATATATTCTTGCACACCAAGTTGATGGCCAAAAAACATTTGCTTATCTAATGAGCGTTCTTCAAAATTTAAAATTGTCATAGTGTACAAAAACCTCCTGCACAACCACCGTCATCAATATCTTCATCAATCTGCTCTTGAGTTTCTTCTACTTCAACTTGAACTTGTTGTTGCTTAACCAAATCACTACTATCAGAATCAACATTGTTGTTTACATAATAAGTAGTTTTGATACCGCACAAAGCTGGTCTTGCAAATAGAATTCTAAACAGATACTTCTGGTCTAATCTTGGAGTCTTTTGATAGTTAATATAAGTATTATAACTAATACCTTGATCACTAAATTTAGCTAGATTAACAGCAATAGAAAAGTACAAATCATTAATATCAAATGGATGGTCATCCCAAACATATGGATATACATCACCATACAAATCTAGCTCAGGACACATCATTGTAACTTGAGTAGATTTACTACCTTTAACAATAACCGCAGCCTTTGGTGGTTCAGAAGAATTCAAGAAACCCCAAACAACACTACTGCTTTCACTTGGCATATGAGCTGTAACCAATGAGAATCTCATACCATATTCAATAATGTCTTTTCTCAATCCTTCCCAATCACGAGTTAAAGGGAGATCAACATATTTACTTTTGGTATAAGTATCAATTGGTAAGATACCTTTTGAATACTTAGTTTTATGAAACCATTCACAAGCACCATATTGCTTAGCTAACTCTACGGCAGCTTTAAGCAAATAGAACTGCATGTGTTCCATCCACATATGAGTAACTCTAGCAGACTCTTGAATCCATTGGTCTTTTGGGAACTTAGAAAAGACTTCTTTTGCAAGCATATGGAATACGTCAATCGCACCAATACCAACATTCATTCTTCTCATTGAATCATCAGTATGAGGAATAACAGAACCTTTCATAATGTGTAATTTAGAATTAAGAATTCTAAGTTGCGCCATACAAACATGTTCCATATCTTCTAACTTGATTTTGCCCCAAGGAATACCACCAAGAGTACACAATGATACTTCTGGTCTCATCCACTTTCTTGCATCATCATAAGCAAAAACTGGTTGCAAGA
>CALFYC010000116.1 GCA_937952895.1 uncultured Neisseriaceae bacterium | reverse complement strand
CAGGGGCTTTTAGCATAGTAATAGTACCAAGAGTTGTTGGTCCTGAAACTACTTTAGCTATCCTCATATTTAGAGCTGTAACTGCTGGAACACCCGCACCATTAGCTACCTCAACATAGGTATAAACTCCATCAGAACTTAAGTCTACATAAGTATCTCTATTTGCTGTCCAAGTTTTATTTGTTAGTCCTACGTGTACTCTTATTCCTTGCACATAAGCCACACCTTCGCTTATTGTGTTAGCCAAAATACCAGCGGCAGGTAATAAACCACTAATTAACTGGTCAGATATCATATCTGCTGTAGTAAGTTTATCTGCTGATGTTCCAAGTGTAACAGTAGTATCTGCTGCGCTGTTTGTATGTACCATTGTTAGTACACCAGTAGTGCTATTAAATGTTAAATCACTTAATGCAGTAGGTACTTGGAATGTTAAATCACTAGCAGTACGACTTAGCGTTACAGTGCCAGTAGATCCAATTGCAGCAGCAGAAATATCATAATTATCAATATAGCTTTTAACAGTAGGAGTATCAGGATAAGTTCCAGCCGCTCCGCTTAATTCTGTGTTAGTAGTTTTATTTGCTGCATTCTCTGGCACATAGCCAATGTTATTTTCAGCAATGGCCCAATGAGCATCATTGGTTGTACTTGGGCTATCTATTAACGCTCTTACTGTGTCTCCAGTGTTAACAGCAATATTATTAATTGTGCTAACTCCAACAACGGCACCAGTAACAGTGAATATATCACCTTTTAATAATGCCCCTGCTAAGCCACTGCCTCCAGTTGAAGGGTAAGCGATATTACCAGAAGCATTAACTGTGTAGCTACCTCTGTCATCCCATAAGCCTAATACAAGGCCATCTACATATGATATTGTTGCATAGTCTGCAATGTCTACCGTTCCAGCCTCTACGCCAAGTCCAATTCCAGTTGTTACCAATACTCTATTAGCAGCGAATGGTACTGCATCTTCTGTGTATGGTCTTTTAGGCAGTTCTGCTGCTATAAACAGCTCTGTAGGTGTACTCATTATGCTAGCTCCTCAATTGTGTATGGCAATCCACCAGTTGCATTAGATGCGACAGTATTTGCTTCATTTATTCTTAATGCATTACCAGTAGCAAGCGATGTATTTGGTGAGCCAGTAGACACCATTGTTATCACGTGATCCGCTCCAAAGACATATGGAACATCTGTAGTATTGCCTGCATATGTACAGGCTACATTACCAATAGTTGCCACTATTTTTATAGCATTATTAAATCCACTTGCTGCAACGCCTATATCAACATATGCAGTAGTTGCTGGGAATGTTCCACTTCTTGAAACAAATCCACCAATTGTATAATTAAATCCAGTATTAATAACGTTCTGCGTTACTTCTGCTAGGTTGGTTGCAAGTAGGGTGTTAAATGTTTTTGCACCTCTTGTGTCGCCATCACTTATTCTGATTGGTCTTACCCATGTTAGTCCATTATCTGCACTCGTCCAAGCTCCAGTAGTAAGATCACCACCAGATGCTAATACGGTAGGTGGTATATTTAGTCGTTGTGTGGATGTTAATGTAACAATATAGCTCTGTACACTTGTACCATTATTGCCGCCAGATCTTAATCTTTGTCCACCATTAACAGACATATTTATAGTAGGTGCAGCATCAGCTGTAAATACAACAGCCGTAGATGTAGACTGAGTATCATTTGTTAATCTTTTTGCAAGTATTGATAGGTTAGTATTGGTTACATTATAGGCAATACCTGGTGCAATTCTTGTTGCTGTTACTGTTCCACCACCTAATGTGCCAGATAGTGTCAATTCACCATTTGGAGATGACAGTGTAATAGCTTCTACGTTTGTATAAGTTACTGTTATTGGATCTGTAGCCTCTGTTCCCTTCAACGCTTGTTGAGTTCCTGGATATCCTATTGCTCCAATTGATGCAACTGGCAATCTGCTGTCAAGTTTAATGAAAGCTGTATGGTCTGTAGCGCCAGAACTTACAAATACATCACTCCATGCGTCTGTTGTGTTGGCATTTTTAACTCTAACATGTAAATGTTTTGTATATACGGCATTAGTTGCAACAGATACGGTCAATGCACTTCCAGTTTTGGTTAATGTTTCTGCAAATGGACCAAATGCTGTATAAACCAATCCACAATCTGCATCAGCTACTACTTCTAAATGAGTAAATTCTTTATCTGCTGTTACTGTAAAGCCAACTGTTCTTCCATTTACATAAGAAGTTTGTCCAACAACTGGATATGCACCTGTAAATTGTGCAACTGTTACTGTTGGAGGGGCTTCGAAATATACAATAGCTGAGTCTGTATTTCCTTCGGCATTAGATGCTTCTATTAAATATTCTCCAGGCGTACTACTTTCAACTAGTGTTCTTGAAATTGTGCCTTTCCATAAATTTTCTGTTGTATATGGAGTTAATGTTACTATTCCACCATTAACTACTACTTCTGGTTTTAAAGTTTGCACTCCAGTAATTGCCAATACTTCAACGTCTACATCAATAGTAGAAGATCTACATGCTATCAAAGCTATATTGCTGTCATCATATTCATATGATCCAACATTGTCTGCAATGTTTGTAGGGGTAATATTAGTTACGCAAACAAAACCAGATTTTATATTTGCAGAGTTATCTATATTTTGACTAAGACGTATTTCAAAATAATCAAATAGGTCAGGTCTATTAAGAGTGTAAATAGCATTCATATACACTTTGGATACTAAATCTAATAAGTGTCCGAATGTCAATATTGATATATCTAGCACTACCCATGTGTTTTGAGTAATAATATAGACTTCTGGATAATCAACTGAACTGTATTCAAAGGTGTCAATTGCACCTTTAAACTGGAATAATGTTGTTGACATTAATATACCTTAATAAAGTATGTTTTATTGTTTGATTGAAAAATCATTTTATGTATCATCCTGCCATTATGAATCTATTGAAAATAGAGAGAGATTAAATATTTTACCACCAAATTGTTTGTCTGGCCCAAATAATATTAACTTAGACCACGGCATAGTATAATGAGTACTATATGCTGCTACGGTTTGCCCTACCCCAACAGGTAATGGAGTGCATGCTTGTAGGTTACCATTTACATATACTTCATCTGTTGGAATTGGATTTTCTGGTGTTGGTGCTGGAGCTGGCTCTACTCTTAGTGCAAATGTATTAGGTATGCTTTCAGTCACTATTGTTCCGCATGGAATTTCATTAATATAAATATACGCAATACCATTAATTCTATCCATTCTAAACTTAGCTCTAGTATTGTTTCTTATTGGTAATCTAGATGTTCCATTAACTGTTAACGAATTAGATCCAAAAGTTATATGTAAGCTACCCTGAGTTGATCCGTCGTCTGGATCAATTGGTGCACCAGATCCAGAATATAATTGTTTAACTCCATTGGAAGTATAGTCTATAGAAAACATCACTCCATCACTTCTATCGGCCGTCATTTGTCCATTAGATACCATTTGTCCAGAAGACGGTGCGATTCCTCTTGGGATAATATCTCCATTGCCATCACGGGCTAAATAGGTATCCTTCCATGTCTCATATAGGTAGTCGTAGCTTGGTATGAAATCAAATACTAGTCTAAAATTCTTATTATTATCAGACCAGTTAAAATGCTCATGAGAATCTGAAACCATACATTTAAAGTATTGTGCATTAATAAGACAGTCAGAATTGAATAGTGCTGGCTGTTTATAGTAAGACCAAAAACCACGATTATGCCAAGCAGTCCAGCTATCATGAGTATTCCAATACCTCTTGGTGTCATGAATTACTGTCCCAGGAGGAGGACTTTCACTCTCAGGAGGACTTTCATAGTCGTCGTCATGATTGTGATACTCAACTATTCCAGCAGGATCCGCCGACCAAGGATTAACTAATGAATAGTTCATAATTTTAGGAGTTCTATCAAATGCAAGACATGCTGCCAATTGAGAAGCATAATTTGGATAAGCCTGGACTTCTGGAGCGATCCAATGAGATTCTGCATCTGCAAGAATGGGGCCATTTTGCGATCCTGGACTTGATATGTTTGTTAAGTTTGCACTATCAAATCTTATTTGTGGTTTAACAAATGCTTGAGCTATAGGTAAATGTCTTCCATCGTAGTCATGATATGTTCCATTATCCACTCTTTGGTCTACAAAGTTGAATATGTTATACCCGCCACCAGATGCTCCGTATCCATATCCAATAAAGTCATGGCCATTACCAGAAAAATCAACGCTTGGTGCATATGCATCGAGTGCTGCACCAGCAACAAAGTTCATAGACATTAATAAGGTAGTCTTTCTTTGATGAAGTTGACCACTTAAAGTACCAGCTACGATCATAATGACCCCACTATATCGAACCATCCATTGCCTGGATCTATATTAATAATAGTTTTTGTATCATATTGTGAAGCAAATACTGGATTTCCAATTAATGTAACGCCAGTATCGGCAATTAATGTTGTTTGTCCTATGCCACCTTGTCTAATTGTAATTGGATTTAACTGTGTAAGTGGAATAGTTACTTCATTAGGATTGCTATTCATCATTCTTAGATAGGTATTAAGGTTATTATCATCTGCAGATAGAGTATATGCTGTTCCTGTTTGAGTATTTATAGTTAAAGCAGTGCTTCCACCACCAGAGCCAGCTTGTTGATATCTACCAATACATTGCCAGTATTGAATGTATGATGCACCAGTCCAGTATCTTGTAGACATTAAAGTAATTGAATCACCTTGTGTATCCAATGTGTATAGTCCACCAGCTGGTGCTCCATAAAATGGTGCTCCAATTGAATTAATATCCACTGTAGTTAATCCAGTGCCAGTTCTTACTACAACCACATAATGAACAAATCCACCAACTGTATCAAAGTCTAATGAGATCGGAAGAGCACACGT
>CALFYC010000115.1 GCA_937952895.1 uncultured Neisseriaceae bacterium | reverse complement strand
ATTCTAATCGAGGTGGATCAGTTATTTTAAATTCTGAAGATGGAATCAAGTGGAATATTGAATCAAATAATTTAAATTTTTTTAGTGCAATCGCTTTTAATGAGGGTAAATTTGTTATTGTTGGTGCTAATGGGGTAGTAATTAATTCTACTAATGGAGTTGATTGGAATTATTTACCAAGTTTTAATGGGGTAAGCTTACGTGGTGTTTGTTCATTTTAAATTTAATTATCTAAAAATATGCTAAATGCTATAATAATCAGATGAATCAAGAATATTTAAATGAACTCTATAGTGCTGGATTAACTCTAGCTGATATTGCTGCAAAAATAAGTAAAAGATATTTTAAAACACAATTTGTTATTGATAGTAAAACAGGTAATTACCCAGTAACTGTTGCTGATTATGAAATTGAAAAAACTATACGCAGTTGGCTTTTAGAACATTATCCAAATCACAATATAATTGGTGAAGAGTTACCCGATCAATTGTCTAATTCAGAATATACATGGGTTATTGATCCAATTGATGGTACGGTAGCTTTTTCAACTGGAAAGCCTACCTTTACAACACTGATTAGTGTACTTAAATGTAACAAACCAATAATTGGTATTATTGATCAGCCAATATTAAATGAACGTTATATTGGAATACAAGATAAAGGTGCATGGTTAAACCAAAATAATTTATCTACAAGTGAAATAAACTGTATTAATCAGGCCCGTTTAAATGCAACAACGCCATTTATGTTTAATCAATCTGAATATGGATTATTTAACAAATTAGCTAAGAATGTTAAATTATGTGCTTGGGGCGGAGATGCTTATGCGTATGCAGCACTAGCATCAGGTCACATTGATATTATAATGGAATCTGATTTAAAATATTATGATGTGGCTGCATTAATTCCGATCATTGAATCAAGTGGTGGAATTATTACAACTTGGAATGGCAGCCCTATTACATCAGATTTTAGTGGGCAATGTTTAGCTTCAGCAAATCTGGAATTACATGATTTAGCTTTAAAAATAATAAATAATTAATCGAATAGATTTTAGGAAAAACTATGAATAAAAATGAACCACGTTTAAAAATGGCTTTACAAAAATCAGGTAAGTTATCAGAAGGAAGTATTGAATTATTAAATAAATGTAGTTTTAAATTACGTCCGGCTAAAAATCACTATTTAATTAAATCAAATGAGTTAAATACAGATTTTTTAATGGTGCGTGATGATGATATTCCAGGTTTTATTGATAGTGGTGTTGCTGATGTCGGGATTATTGGCGAGAATTTATTTATTGAGTATAATTTAGAAAATAAAGCCAAAAATAATTTAGAAATTATTGCTAAATTGAAATTTGCTTACTGTAGACTTAGCATTGCCGCAAGTATTAATAGTTCAATTAAAAAATTAGCTGATTTAAAGGATAAAACCATTGCTACTTCTTATCCACACACCTTAAAAAGCTTTTTAACTAAGCATAAAATTAAAGCTAATATTATTGTCATGCATGGTTCAGTTGAGTTGGCTCCTAAAATTGGTATTGCAGATGCAATTTGTGATTTAGTATCAACTGGTACAACGTTAAAAGAAAATGGTCTAACTGAAATTTATGTATTATTAGAAAGTGAAGCGATTTTAGTTGGGCGTAAATCAATGCCAAAACCAATTAAAAATTATGTAAATGAATTAGTATTTCGTTTTCAAAGTGTAATTGATGCTAAAAATAGTAAATATATTATGTTACATATTGATAAAAAACAAGTAGTAAAGTTAAAAAATATTCTACCTGGCTGTGAAGCGCCAACTACTCTAGAATTGCATGGACATCCCAATAAAGTTGCAGTACACGTAGTTAGCCAAGAAAATGTATTTTGGGATACGATTGCTAAACTCAAAAGTATTGGTGCTACATCAATATTGGTCGTTGATATTGAAAAGATGATGGAGTAATAAATGCAGATTGTTAAGTGGGGTGAACTAGATCAGATTGAGCGTAAGCAGATACTTAGTAGACAAAATAAAGTCAAAATAGATAATGTGTCTAATAAAGTAACAGAGATTATTGAAAATGTTAGACAAAATGGTGATAAAGCTTTAATTGATTATACATATAATTTTGATAAAGTTAAATTAAGTACTCTTCAAGTAGAAGAATATGAATATAGAGAAATTGATAATTTAGAAGTTAAATATAAAGATGCAATTATAGAGGCAAGTAAAAATATTGAGAATTTTCATAAAAGAACTTGTCCGACAAGTTTTGAATACGAAAATGATGGTATAAGCCTAGGTAAAATATATCGACCAATTGAAAGTGTGGGACTATATATTCCAGGTGGAACTGCTCCATTAGTTTCAACTTTAATGATGTTAGCAATCCCAGCTAATATTGCTAATTGTAAATTAAAAGTTATTGTAACCCCACCTAATCGCGATGGCAAGATTTCGCCTGCAATTTTATTTGCAGCCAAACATTGTGGAATTGACAAAATTTATAAGGTTGGAGGTGCGCAGGCAATTTCTGCACTTGGTTTTGGTACTGAATCAATTCCTAAAGTTAATAAAATTTTTGGTCCTGGTAATAAATATGTAACTGAAGCTAAAATGCAAGTTTCTAGGATGGATGGGCAAGTTGCTATTGATATGCCAGCAGGACCATCTGAAGTGTTGGTAATTGCCGATAATAATGCTAATCCAGAATTTATTGCCAGTGATTTATTGGCTCAAGCAGAACATGACCCTGAAGCGCATGTGGTATTAGTAACTAACGCTAATCAAATCGTTGATTTAGTAAAAAAAGCAATTGAGGAACAGATTACTCAATTAAGCCGTAAACATATAATTTTAGAATCTCTATCTAAAAGCGCAATCATTGTAGTAGATTCTTTAATTGAAGCATTTAATGTTTCTAACCAATATGCTCCAGAACATTTAATCTTACATATTGATAACCCAAAATCATATTTAGAACAGATTAATAATGCAGGTTCGATCTTTATTGGTAAGTGGGCACCTGAATCATTGGGGGATTATGCAAGTGGCACCAATCATGTATTACCAACCTATGGCTACGCTAAAATGTATAGTGGTTTAGATGTAACAGCATTTATGAAATCAATTTCCTTTCAAGAAGTAAGTCCAGTTGGATTACAGAGAATTGGTAGAACTGTTGAGGATTTAGCCACTCTTGAAGGATTAACTGCACATAAAAATGCAGTGACAATTCGGTTACAAAATCTTAATAAGGTAAATAAATAAAATGGAGTGGTTAGAGCAAATTACCCGACCAGAGATATGGAATTTAAAAGCATATAGCTCAGCAAGATCAGAGATGAGCGATTTTACCGGAATGATCCAACTTGATGCTAATGAAAATCCGTATATTCCATATCCACAAACGCCAATTGTCCATCTAACGAATCGTTATCCTGATCCAAGGCCAATTAAATTAAGAAGTCGTATGGCGGCTACTTATAAAGTTCAATTAGAACAAGTTTTACTTACTCGTGGAATGGATGAAGTAATTGATTTACTCGTGCGAACTTTTTGTATTCCATATAAAGATAGTATAGCAATTACTCCGCCAACTTTTGGTTATTACAAAGTTGCTGCAGATATTTCTGCGGTTAATGTGGTTAATATTTTATTAGATGTGAATGATAATTTTAATCTGGATATTGATAAATTAATCAAAGAGTGTGTAAATAAAGTAAAAATAGTATTTTTATGTTCACCAAATAATCCAACAGGAACAGTTTTAGATTTATCTACTATTGAAGTAGTTGCTAAAGGGTTGCCTAATTCAATAATTGCAATTGATGAGGCATATATTGAATTTAGTGATATAGATTCAGCAACGGTTTTACTTAATAAATATCAAAATTTAGTGGTAATGAGAACTTTATCTAAAGCTTATGCTTTTGCTGGCGCAAGAATTGGTGCATTACTTGCAAGTACTCAAATTATTGAATTAGTTTCAAAAGTTTTAGCTCCATATCCGTTACCTGATCCAATTATTAATTTAGCTTTAGAGTTATTTTCACCGCATGGGATAGAATTAACTCAAAGTAGAATCGAGATTATTAAAAGTGAACGTGAGCGAATGTATCATACTTTAAGTCAAATTAAAGATATTCAAGTATTTAATAGCCATGCTAATTTTCTATTACTAAGTGTAAGTAATGCAAGTGAAACTTATCAAAATTTACTTAGTAGAGGCATTATTATTAGGAATAGAAGTAAAGATATTCCAAATACTATTAGAATAACGATTGGCACTCCAACTGAAAATAATTTAGTATTAAGTGCTTTTGGGCTTAAAAATTCGAATAGTAAACCTCATCGTCAAGCAACATTAGTCAGAAAAACCAACGAAACGGATATATTAGTTGAAGTTAATCTTGATGCTAAAGCAAAAATTAAAGTTACAACCGGAATTGGTTTTTTTGATCATATGTTAGAACAATTGGCCAAACATGGAGGCTTTGGTTTAAATTTAAGTGCTAAAGGTGATACACATATTGATTATCACCATACAGTTGAAGATGTGGCTATAACTTTGGGTAGTGCCCTTAAAAAGGCATTGGGTGATAAACGTGGAATTAATCGTTATGGTTTTGTTTTACCAATGGATGAATCGTGTGCTTTTGCCACAATTGATTTAAGTGGACGTGGAGTATGTGTGCTTGATGCTAAATTCCCAAGTAATATGATAGGTTCATTTCCTGTTGAGATGGTAGAGCATTTCTTTTTAAGTCTAGCCATGAATTTAGATGCAGCTATTCATTTAAAAGTTACTGGAGATAATACTCATCATATGGTTGAAGGTTTATTTAAAGCTTGTCCAAGAAAAGCTTATTGTTGAGGAAAATAAAGTTGTAGAACAGCAAAAATTGGTGGAAGCGGCAGAAGTAAAGGTTAAAGAAGCAAAAATAGAACTAAAGCGTAAAC
>CALFYC010000114.1 GCA_937952895.1 uncultured Neisseriaceae bacterium | reverse complement strand
TTAAGCAAAAAAATTATGAAAATGATATTCCTGCTGGTTTTTTAGCGTATCCAGTTAGTCAAGCCGCAGATATTACAGCTTTTAAAGCAAGTTTAGTGCCGGTTGGCGAGGATCAGGTGCCAATTATTGAACAGACTAATGAAATTGTGCATAAATTTAATTCGATTTATGGAGAAGTTTTGGTTGAAGCTAAGGCTATTCTTTCTGCAAGTGCTAGATTACCTGGAATTAATGGTAAAGCTAAAATGAGTAAATCTTTAAATAATGCTATTTATCTCTCGGATAGTAGTGATACTTTAAAACAAAAAGTTATGAGCATGTATACAGACCCGAATCATCTAAAAGTTAGTGATCCTGGTAAAATTGAAGGTAATATGGTGTTTACTTACCTTGATGTGTTTGATCCAGATAAAAAGAAAGTTCAAGAATTGAAGGATCATTATCAATTAGGTGGGCTTGGAGATATGTCAGTAAAAAAATATTTACTTGAGGTTTTAGAGAGTATAATTTCACCAATTCGCCAAAGACGTGAAGATTTTGCAAAAAATAAAGATCACGTATTAGCCATGCTTAATCAATCATCAGTAAAAGCTCGTCAAGTTGCTGCTAATACTTTACTTGAAGTAAGACATGCAATTGGGGTCAACTATTTTGGTTAAATTATCATTTAATGGAATTGCAAAAAATGAAATTTAAATACATTTATAAAGTATTTATATATTTGTTTTTAGGATGTCAATTTACCTTTGCTCTAGATAATATGAATATCTTTCCGATTGAACATTATAATCAAGATGTAAATTATTGGATTAGCCCGAGTGCTTCTGATTATAAAACTAAATTATTAAATTCCGCAGATCAATTAAAACGATTTAATCAGTTTAAAAGCACTCTTTTTGGAACTGAGCTTAGTGATAATTCACCCTGGAGTGAAAAATACATTAATTTTATTTTACATGAGCCAGATGGTAAAAGTATCTATCTTGGGGAACAAAATATTTTAGAATCCTTTAATAATCAAAAGCTTGATGAGCGTCATATTGGTTATGGGCAAAATTTTATTAAGTATAAGCCAGTTTGGATTAATAAAATTGCTGAGAATATTAACTTATCTCAGTTTAAAGTTCTACATTATGAAGAGCGTAATCGAGCAATTACTATTGATAATGTTTTAATTCGTGTATTACCTACTAATGATCCATTTTTTTTAAGTAACCAGATTCCAGGGCAGGGTTACCCATTTGATGTATTACAAATGTCATCCTTATTTGCCGGTTCCGCGGTTTATATTTTAGGTGTAAGTAAAGATAAAAGTTGGACATTAATTCTATCTAATTCCTGCATTGGTTGGGTGAGATCAAATAATTTAGCTTATGTTGATGATAATTTTATTGCAATTTGGCAAAAAAATGCTAATTCAAATTTAATTGGTTTTTTAGAAAATGATGTACCAGTAATTGATAAATTAGGTAATTATCATTTTTCTGGATATGTTGGAATGAGTCTACCTGCAGCTAAAAAATCGATGATTAATAATATGATTCAGATATTAATTCCAGTAAAATTAACTAATGCTTTTGCAACTATTGTTTATGCATATATACCATCACAACAAGTAGTATCGTTGCCCATGGAGCTATCTTCTGAAAATTTTGCAAGATTAATTAAAGCTAATCAACAGCGTCCTTATGGATGGGGTAATATTGGTTTTTATAATGATTGTTCATCAGAATTAAAAGATATTTTTGCTATGTTTGGTATTTTTTTACCAAGAAATTCAAAAAGTCAATTATTAGCAGGGAAAGTGGTTGATCTCAGTAATCAAACGGCAAAAGAGCGAAGCGATTTTTTATTAACTAAAGGTGTGCCATTTTTAAATATTGTACACATTAAGGGGCATGTGCTTTTATATTTGGGTCAATTTAAAGACCATCAAAATAATGTATATCCAATTTCATATCAGGCGATGTGGGGGTTGAGGCCACAAGATGGAAGTAAGCGATATATTATTGGGCAAGCAGTAATTTTTCCGTTACTTTTACAATATCCTGAAGCAAAAGATATTGTATCAGAACTTAATAATAGTGTTTTTGATGTGATTTACTTAACTCAATGGCCAGATAAGCCGCTTCGACAAGAGTTGTCTCAATTACTTTATTAATCTAGACTTACTAATTCTAATTGTTCCATTTTGGTTTGTAGAAATAATTCACCAATTTCTTGAAATTTAGTTGGAATATCAGTTACAAAGAATTTATGACTTGCCTTTTGAGTGCTACTATTTAATAATAGATTTTCCTTGAGTAGATTAATTAAATTGTCCGAAGTTTTATCTGCTGGATCAATAATCATTACCTTATTACCTAAAATTGCTTGCACTATATTTCGAATTAATGGGTAGTGAGTGCAACCAAGAATTACGGCATCAAGATTTTCTTTTAATAGGGGATTTAAATATTCTTCTGCTACTAATTCTAAAGCCTTGTGCTGAATGAAATTTTCTTCAATCATCGGTACAAATAAAGGACAGGCCTTAGAAATTACATTAATTTTATTATTTAGATCATGAATAGCTTTAGGGTATGCTTGACTATTAATTGTTGCTGGAGTTGCAATTACTGCAACTTTATTTGCATTTGAATTTATTGTCGCTAATGCTCCAGCTGAAATTACATCAATGACGGGAATATCTCCAGCAATTTGACGAATCGATTCAGTTGCAACAGATGAAATTGTATTACATGCAATTACAATAGCTTTTACTTGTTTATTAATTAAAAATTTTACTGTCTGATGCGCAAATTTTTTAATTATTGTTGCGGATTTATTACCGTAAGGTAATCGGGCTATATCGCCAAAATAAACAATGTCTTCATTAGGTAGTTTTTGCATGATGCTTTTTACTACGGATAAACCACCAACACCAGAGTCAAATACACCAATTGGTGTATTTGACTTATTAACGTTTTTGATATCTATTGACATGTTTATTGCCCAATATAAATGATTGATTATAAAGCGTTATTATAGCAAAAATCCTTATATTTATAAATTTGATTATTATAATTTATTTTTGGAAAATATAATATAATAGTAATTCTAAATGGGTATTTATTCTAAATGATAGTTTAATCATATCACGGCAAAATTATCAAGCTTATCAATTTAATTGGAATTAGTTTATAAGAGCTATTAGTATACTCTTTGATGAGATAATTTAAGTAAAGCATTTAGTTATTTTAGGTGAGATGCCAAAATTATTTCAAATTATGGGCTATCACCAGATTCGTTTAGATCAAATTGAAGAAATTATTTATTCATTAACAAATAAAAAAGGCTAATCATAAGATTAGCCAATTGATATTTAGAAAGTATTAAATAAAGAAAATTTGATTATTTTTTAGCTCTAGTAATTAAAGGTCTACCACGGCGTTCTTTGTTAATAGCTTGCATAATAACTTCAGCTTCATCAAATGGAACCGTTAAAAATGAGAAGCTATCTAATACACGTATATCTTTAATTTTACGAGCTGGAGTTTTGGCTTGTTCATAGATTAATTCTAATAATTTTCTAGGATTTAAACCATCTTTTTTTCCTAAAGCTACAAATAGCTTTATATGATCTTCAGAATTAAAATTACGACTATTAAAACTCTCATCTCTATGATATTCACGTTCTGGTTTATAGCTTTGTGGTAGAAATTCATCTCCATAAACATGGCGTAAAATTGCGGCAATTACTATTTCAGATTCTTGATTATTTGTAATTAGTGATTTGGCTAACTCAATATAATCATTATAATCATTTTCCTTAATTACTTCACTCACACAAGCTAATAGCGATTCTTTCTTTGCCGTAATTACTTCAGATACACTTGGAGCCTTTTGCTTTTTGATTTCAGTTTTAGTCATGCGTTGAATACGAGTTATTTGATATAATTCTTTAGGTGTTACAAAGGTAATTGCAACCCCTTTATTTCCAGCTCGACCAGTTCTGCCCACACGATGTACATATGATTCAGCTTCATTAGGAATTGAGTAATTAATCACATGCGATAGATTTGTAACATCAATTCCTCGAGCAGCAACATCTGTTGCAACCAAAATTGTGATTTGCTTATTTTTAAAATTTGATAATGTTTTATTGCGACTTGCTTGCGCTACATCACCATGAATAGCATCCGCAGCATAACCTCTAGACTTTAAATGTTGAGTAATTGTGTCTGTATCATTTTTAGTTCGAGCAAAAATAATTCCATAAAAATCTCTTTCAAAGTCTAGTACACGACACAAAGTATCTAATTTTTCTGATTCTCTAACTTCAAAATAAATTTGTTCAGTTAAATCTGTTGTTGCTTCGAGTTTTTCTACTTTTAAAATTTTATATTGTCCCATGTATTTTTTGGCAATTTTTAAAATTGAATCGGGCATTGTTGCTGAAAAAAATAACATCTTTTTATCAGTATTAGAACATTTTAATATTTCTTCAATTGCATCAATAAAGCCCATATTTAACATTTCATCTGCTTCATCAAGTACAAAGAAATCTAATTGCTCTAAATTGAGGACTTTACGTTCTAAAAGATCGATTACTCGTCCTGGAGTTCCCACAACTATATCAATCCCACGTTTTAAATTTTTAATTTGTTGTTCGATTGATTGTCCACCATAAACTGGTAAAACTCTTAAAGATTTTTCTCCTATCAATGAATAAATTTCATCGGATACTTGGTTTGCTAATTCACGAGTTGGAGCTAAAATTAAAGCTTTAGTAACATTTGGCTGACTAATTAATGTTTCAATGATTGGAATTGCAAAAGCCGCAGTTTTACCTGTTCCAGTTTGAGCTTGTCCAATAATATTTGATTGTTCTTTCAGAAATTCCGGAATTACCAGTGACTGAATTGGGCTTGGCTCTTCAAAGCCTTTTTTATTAAGGGCATCTATCATTGATTGACTAAGCCCAAGTTGTGCAAACGTATTTGCCTGCATTTATAACCTCCAAAAGTATTTTATTTATTATTCTCGCACTGAATAAATTTATTTGCATTTAGCAAAACTCAAACCACTGCCATAGCATCTCAATCGGAGGATATGCGTATAAAAAGTCTAAGCGTACTTTCCCGTGCTTTATATTTTTAAGTTAAATGTAATTAATCTTAAAAGATCTTGATTATACACTATTTTGCAGGGTTTGTGTAAGAAAATTTGTTTTATATATCAAGTTAACTGATACATTTTGCGGAATTAATGTCATTTCTATTAATATTCACTAAATATTTTTGAAAATAATTTTTGCTGATTCGTGCTGTATGGTGTAGAATTGGGTTTATAATAATTTTTTAAGAAAGAGCTAACATTATGAATGTAATAAATGTAATTCAAAATATGCTTAAGCTACTATTTTTATCAATAATGATAAATTTGGGGTTAAGTGGATGTGGTAGTAGTGGTGGTAGTAGCACAAGTGGTAATCCTCCAGCTGAATCACAATCCTTATATTTTTCAAATAGTGTTGGTGTAGTCTATAAAAACAATACAGTATTAGCAGGAGCTGCGGCAATTGCGCCAGACGGCGAAGGAATAAAATTTATGGTATTTCAAGATGGATTATTATATGTGGCAACTGGTTCTGGAAGTGTCTATATTGAAAGTGGGGGATTATGGTCACAAATTGGTAATACTGCCATAATGCCAGATGGTGAAATTACTTCGATTGCTGTTCTCAATGGAGTCGTTTATGCTGGTGGGATTGACTATTCAAATAATAGTGCTGTGGTATATGTGGAATCTAGCAATGGTTGGAGTTTAGTTTCGGGTGCTCCGGTATTTGAAAGTGGAGCCATTAACTCTATAGCTGTTGAAGGTAATAATATTTACGCGGGTGGTGCAAAAAATCTTGGAAATATCGTTGGTGTTGTTTATGTTGAATCAGGTCATGGTTGGCAACTCATTGGAAATTCTCCGGTAGTGACTAGTGGAGTAGTTTCAGCTATTGCTGTTGAAGGTAATAAAATTTATGCTGCAGCTAATACTACAGATGAAAGTTTTTCACCTATGTTGGTTTATCTTAATTCTGGTAGTGGATGGACAATAGTGGGTGAATCTGCTATATTACCAAAAGGTAGGATAAATTCCCTAGCAATTAATGGAAATAATGTTTATGTAGGTGGTGCTGACTTTTCTAACCCAGGTCAATCAAATGGTGTGGTTTATTTAGACTCTGGAGATGGTTGGAGTTTAGTTGGTGGTGAGTCAGTTTTTGAAAGTGGAGAAATATATTCAATTGCTGTTAGTAATAATAATATTTATGCTGCAGGCAAAGTTGGTACTACTAATAATGAAAGTGGAGCTGTATATGTTGAATCAGGTCATGGCTGGAATTTATTGGGAAACACTATACCATTAGCATCGATAAGTTCATTAGCTGTTAGTAGTAGCAATATCTATATTGGTTCAAATAGGGGACTTGTTTATCATTTGGATGATTCAAGTTGGGCATCTTTAGTAAATGGCGCTCTTTGTGATTTTAATGATTTTATTACACTTAGATATTTAAGTAATTATAGTTCACTAAAATTGACGCTATCTGAAATTAATTTGGATGATTTCATTGGTGTTGGTTTAATACATAATGGCAATGGTCTTTATTCTAGTTGTGGAAATAGTGTCTTTTTAAATACAGACACTGGTTGGTCTCAATCAGTAGTTGATGAATCTAGTTTACTCCTTAATATTACTAATAGTAATGATACGATTTATGTAACAGCTGTATCTCCTAGTTTAGATAGCATTGCTTATAAACAATTGGGAACTGGATGGAGTCAAGTTGGGGCTCCATTGTCTGATCAGTTTATGAATGTAATTAAAGTTTCTGAAAGTAAGATTTATTTAGGTGGAAGTGATGTAGATGGCAATGCCTTAGTTTATGTGGAATCTAGTAATAGTTGGTCTTTAATTGGTGGGGTATCTCCATTTATTGGAGTTATTAGTTCATTAGTTATTAAAGATGGTGTAGTATATGCCGGCGCAACAGATACTTCTGATTCCGAGAATACACGTGGGCTTGTATATTTTGAATCTAATAGTAATTGGAATATATTAGGTGGAACTGCGGTTATAGAAAGTGGGGAAATCCGGACCATTATTATGGATGAAGGAAAGATTTATGCAGGTGGAGCTAATTTAGACAATAATACTGGAGTGGTTTATGTTGAGTCTATTAATAGTTGGAGTATGATTGGTGGTGGAGCAATTCCTGCCCAATATGGTAGTGCCGTAATATCTTTATTTGCTGACAGTAACCATAATATATATGCCACCACTAATATGAATAGTATTATGATGTCAGCAAATGGTGGGGCAGGTGTTTGGACTAAATTACCTTACTCTTCATATTCAACAAGCTTATCTATTAAATCAATGGTAATAGTTGAGAGTAAGTAGATATATGAATCATGTGTATAGTATTTTGATTGATCAATCATCTAAATACTACACACGCTTATTATAAATACAATTAAAGTTATATAAAACTATTGGTTAATGCTAACCGAAGTAATTTTTCCGCCTTGAAAATTATCTATTTTAATAAATGGATCTTGCCAATCTATAATTGATGAATGTACGGATCCTTTAGTTCCCCCAAAATAAACATTATTTTCAAATGAGGTAGAAGATAGGCCATTAAAACCAGTTATTGATTGTGATGGACAATCCATAGTTGTTTTAGTGGTGTCACATTTATACGTGCTTGAAGCTGCTGTAACATATAATGATGATTTATCATCTGTTAATTGCATTGTGGTCACACCACCACCACCTAAATTAGATTCATATATATTGGGTATGGATGACAATGACCCATTCCAGCTATATAGGATTCCGTTATCTTCTTTTTTTCCACCTAAATAAATTAAAGAGTTATTTTTAATATCTATTGAATTAATAATGCCATAGCTATCTATTGATAAATTTAATACTGGAGATGCCCAGCCATTTAAATTTGAATATATAACTGAATTGTCTGAATTTTTTGCTGTTCCTAGAGCATAAATGGTACTTTCAATTGATATGACTTGAAATAACTCTTCAAGGTTACTACTTAGATTAATTAATTGCTCACAAGAAGTAGTAGAACATTGGCTAATTATTCCATCGTGTGTGCCAATAATTGAATAACTTTCTGAGGCGATTACTGATTGAATGTGGTCGCCATTAATATTAGTTATATTACTTTCAATAGTTATAATATTACTATCTCCATTTAAATAGTACATATTTGAATCTACGCCTATATATAGTATATTTGAGCTATTTTGTGCAATATAAACCCCATTACCACTATTACCAAAATCTGTTGATAAAGGGATACATGTATATTGGATGCATTTATATAATAAGTTATTTTCGCTAGCATCGACCGCACCTAAATAAATATTAAATGTAGTACCAAAATTTACACTAAAGCTAGTTTGACCATTAATAGTCGGTTGTGAAGTAAAACCATTTGAGGAAATACTGGGGAATGGGTAACTATGACCTCCAATCGTTGATGGTGAAATTACCAGATTACAGCTTGCCTGTGATGCTAGGATTATACTTCCAGTATTACTAGTACCACAGGTAGTTGAGCTGCTATTTACCGTGTAATTATTTACTCCACCTGTAGATGTCGGTAAAATAACATAAAAATTTGAAGATATTCCACTTGTGTTTTGATAAGTAATAGTTATTTTTGCGTCATTACTATTACTAATTATAATGTTATAAGGGTCAGCACTTGTTCCTGTTCCAGAATATCCACTTGGCGGCAAAAAGGAAGAAATATTTATATTCGCATGTTGTGCTGAATCGCCACCACCGCCTCCGCCACAAGAGGAGAGTATTAGATAAATCATTATAAATAGTAATTGATAAATATAATTTTCAATTTTACTCTTTAGCATTAGCGCCCCCTCTTGGTATAGTTTTATTTTGACTAGATTTATTATGTTAAATTAAGGCTAAATTTTACAATATATAATATATTTAGATATGCTTTTAATTTAATGTAGGAAGATTTTTATTTACAAAATTATAATTTTTTAAAAAATATTAATAGATCGGAAGAGCACA
>CALFYC010000113.1 GCA_937952895.1 uncultured Neisseriaceae bacterium | reverse complement strand
GCAACTTCAATTTGGCCTAGTTCAACTTGCACTTTTGATGATCATGGCTGGATGGAGGGTAAAATAACTCAATACTATAATAGTACTCAGCCATTACAATAACCAATCTTTAAAAGGTAGAATATGATTATTCTACCTTTCCTTATTCAATTTATTTTTAGGTTGACTTATGACGAGAGAATCGTATATAGCTTACGGTAATGCGGGTAGTAACGAAGCTGTGCGTTTAAAATTACAACATGCTATTTTTGGTCCTAATACTGAACTTCATCTACGTCCATATTTAAAAGATAATCAGGTAATTTTAGTCGTTGGTTGTGGGACCGGAGAAGAATTGTGTTTTATTGCCAAGACACTTAATAATACAGGTAAAGTAATTGGAGTTGATATTAGTGAAGCGCAATTAAAAGAAGCTACTAATTATATTAAAGCTTCGGGAATGGATAATGTTCAACTAATTAATATGGATTTATTCAATACCTCAGAATTAAGAACTGAATTTGATCTTATTGTTGATCGATTTGTGATTGGTAATTTATCTAATCCGGTCCAAGCAATTGAAGTTTTGGTTAAAAATCTAAAACCTGGTGGTGTGTTATATTCAGAAGAACCAATTATAGATAAATTATGCTGTATTCCAGAAAGTGAATCATTTAATATTTATACGCAATTATTTCATAAATTTGCTCAAAAAACTGGCCTTAATTACAATATTGGTAAAGATCTCAAAAGTTTATTTACTAATGCGGGTCTTAGCAATATTAAAGCTGAATTTTCTCAAGTTATTATGAATGATGCTAAGCATAAGAAAATTATACAGCTTTCTTTAGATGCATGTTCTTTTGCTTATTTGGAGCATGGATTTATGACTAAAGATGAAATTGATACTTTATCTTTAAAGATCAGTCAAGAAGTAATAAATAATGAGGCGTGTAGAGTATACCAAGTTGGGGTTTGCCATGCCTCAGGGGTTTTACCTTAGCAAGGGTAGCTAAATTCTTGATATATATCAACTTCTTGTCTTATTTAATCTGATAAATTTATCTTATTTATGATATAATCCTAAGTGTTAATATTTTTAGGAACATTTGTAATGAATTTTAAAAAAATAGCCGTTATGTTTATTCTTTTTTGTCTGGTATTATCACAAAATGCCATGGCAAGAAGAATGGGGGGCGGTGGAAGCTATGGGATGCAACGTAGTATGTCGCGTCCAAATTATTCCAATACTTATCAACCACAATATGCACAACCGCAACCATCAATGAATCAAGGTGCTGCTCCACAACGTCAAGGTATGGGGGCTGGGACTGCCGCAGCTTTAGGCGCAGCAGCTGGAGCTGCAGGTGGATACATGCTTGGTCGAAGTATGGCAAACAATAATGGTGTAGCACAAAATGATATGGCTAATGCAAGTGGTGTAGTTCAACAACAAACTTCAGAGATGCCAGCAGCTAATACAAGTAAAATGCCATGGGGAATTATTGCAATATTGGTGTTATTATTGGTTTTTGGATTAATGTTTTTTAGAAAGAAGATTTCCCCAGATATGCCAATTGGAAGAATGAATAACCAAGGATTTAATTCAGGTAATACCTTTAACTCTAGTACGAATCAATCCCAAAGTGTAAATTATGCACCTCAAGGTAATTATGGTGCGCCAAACCAGCCAGCAATGGTTCAGCCAACTAAAATGCCGGATGGGGTGGAGGCTGTTTATTTTTTACGTCAAGTAAAGGGAATGTTTTTACATATTCAAAGTATGAATAATCGTGATAATTTAGCTGAAGTTGAAAAGTATATGACAAGCCAATTATATCAAGAGCTTAAAGATAGTATTGCGAATAATGGTGCTGTCGCTGATTTTACTAATTTAGATTGTCAATTGTTAGATTCTGCAGTTGAAGGCAATAATCAATTGGTGGCATCTGTTAAATTTTTTGGTCTTGTAAGTGATGAGCCTAATCAAGCACCACAGCCATTTAGTGAAATTTGGAACTTTGTTAAATCTGATTTAACTTATGGAAAATGGTTAGTAGCTGGTATTCAACAAGAAACATTAAATTAATCTCATTTAATACATAAATATATTAACCTCTGACCATTTTGTTCGGAGGTTTTATTTAAGCATCTATAGTTTTATTAAGGCATATGGTATGAAGAAACTATTATTAATTGATGGGTCGTCTTTTGCTTATCGAGCATTTCATGCCATGCCAAATCTTACCTCTCCGAATGGATTATTAACTGGTGCAGTTTATGGCATAGTTAATATGTTAAAACAATTACAGAAAAAATATAGTGATGTTGAACATTGGTGTTGTGTTTTTGATAGTAAGGGTAGGACTTTTAGAGATGAGTTATATCCTGAATATAAAGCTAATCGTGCGGCAACTCCTAATGAATTAATAAGCCAACTAACTGATATTTATAAATTAGTTCCAGCAATTGGTATTCCTTTAGTGATGCAAGAGGGGATTGAAGCAGATGATATCATTGGCTCAATGGCTGTTCAGGGTGTTAGTAATGGTTATCAGGTTTTAATTGCAACTGGAGATAAAGATTTTGCCCAATTAGTTAATAAAGATATTACTTTAGTAAATACGATGAATAATGAAAATCTCGATTATCAAGGAGTTATTACTAAATTTGGTGTAAGGCCCGAACAAATAATTGATTATTTGGTTTTAATAGGCGATAAAGTTGATAATATTAGAGGAGTCGATAAATGTGGGCCAAAAACTGCAGTTAAGTGGCTTAATGAGTTTGAAACTCTTGAAAATTTAATTCTTAATAAAGATAAATTATCGGGTGTTGTTGGTGAAAATTTTAGGCAATCAATTGATTGGCTTCTAATCGCAAAAAAATTAGTAAAAATTGATACGAATTTAAATTTGGGACAATTTATTCAAGAGGGGGATTTAAATTTATTAAAAACTCATACTGTAAATGAAATTGTTTTAAAAGAAAGTTATAATCGGTTAGGTTTTAAAACTTGGTTAAAACAACTAGATTTACAAGAAACAAATTTATTACAACCAACAATAATACCATCCACAGAAATAGTAAATACGGCAATTAAGAAAGGTATTTTAGTAGATTCTATAACAAAATTTGATGAAATGTTAAAGACTGTTTTAAATGGAAATGAGACTCTTGGTATTGTTATTGTGCCTAATATAATTTCTGGCTCAACAATTATTGAATTTATTTTGATTAGTTTTAAAAATGTGATTTATATTGTATATAATACAAAATTACCTCAAGAAGATTTATTTAGCGATGATACTAGTTTAGAGCCAGATTTAGTATATTTATTGAGGCCAATATTATCGAGTAATAATCCAAAAGTTGTACCAAACTATAAATATACATTACAGATTTTAAAGAGGTTTAATCTTACTATAAATAATGTTGTTGGTGATTTGGTTTTAGCTCATTATGTAAAAGATTCCCGTAAAAATCATAGTTTAAGTTCTATTTATCAAGAACAATTA
>CALFYC010000112.1 GCA_937952895.1 uncultured Neisseriaceae bacterium | reverse complement strand
AGAAATGTAATTCAAATAATTGAAGAAATTTACTGTTTTAAAAAATAATTATTTACCTTAATGGTTTAATATAGAATATGTATACATCAAAAAAAATTTCATTTAGTAAATTGATATTTTATCTTGCTTTACTAGTATTTTGTGGTTTGATTTTTATTAAACCAATTTTACCAAATCCACAATTCAAATTAGATAATGGATTAGTTAATCAAGATAGTAACACAAGAATTTTCGAATCGTTTATTATTCCTGAGCCTGAATTCTTAATTACTTCACATAGTGCAACATTTACTATTTTACCCAACAATAATTTAAAAGCAATGTGGTTTGCTGGAAGTCATGAAGGTAAGCCTGATGTTAAAATTTGGCAGTCTGAATTTAATGGAGAATCCTGGAGTCGGGCCACAGATATTTTATCACCAGAAATTTTGGGAGCTAATACTAAGCGATTTATTAAAAAGGTTGGAAATCCAGTTGTTTATCGTGCTGAGAATGGAATTCTCCATCTATTTGTAGTCTCAGTAAGTATTGGTGGATGGTCTGGTAGTAGCCTAAATCATTTTACGTCAAGTGATGATGGGCTAACATGGCAATATAAAGACAAATTAATTTTAAGTCCATTTTTCAATTTCAGTACTTTAGATCGTACAATTCCTATTACGTTAGCTGATGGGGGTTTCTATTTACCTGTATATCATGAATTTATCCATGCATATCCTGAACTATTACGCTTTGATGCAAATGGTAATTTTATTAACCAAATTAGAATGACTAGTAAAATTCATTTGTTACAGCCAAGTATTGTCTCTATTAATAGCGATAAAGCTTATTCTTTTTTAAGAAATAGTGGGCAAATTGATGATGTTTTATATATGCAAAAGACTAATAATGGCGGATTAAAGTGGTCAAATCCAGAATCTACTAATATAAAAAATCATGACTCATCAATTGCTACCGTAAATTTAGGTTCTCTCGGTATTTTGATGGTACATAATCCAAGTGGGCGAAACCAGTTAGTATTGTCTATTTCTAAAGATGCAAAAACATGGCGACAGTTTTATGTTTTGGAAAGTAGTGAAAATGGTGAATTTTCTTATCCGGTAGTTAAAGTACATGATCACTTAGTTGATATATTATATACTTGGAATCGAAAAGGAATAAAACACGTGCGTTTTAATAAATTATGGCTTGATTCACAGCTTAATAGGCAAAGTAAATCGTGGAATATATAATTAATTTAATTTCGTTAACCTCAATTATTATTTTAATAATTTGGTTATGTTTAAATTTACCAGTTATTAATCAAACTAATTGGTTAATAAAGTTAATATTTAGCCTTATTTTAGTTGCAGTATGCATTTATATTCCAATTTATCATGGCTTTAATCTGGTTAAATTTATTCGGGGATCAACAGGCGATTTATCAATAACATCTTTTTTTGTTTTGATTATACTTGTTATTGAAGATTTATTTAACCTAGAGATACCTGTTTTTAATTTAAAAATTACTTTAACTTTATTTCTTATAACAACATTTTTATATTTAGCCACATTTGCAATTATTCCACTTGATATATATTCAATTGGCTATAATCCAAAATATTGGTTAGTTGCATTTATAGTAATAGAAATGTACTTTTGGTATAATTCTAAAATATTTGCAATTATCTGGTTATTTGGACTAATTGGATTTTATTTTAAGTTGCAAGAATCAACGAATTTATGGGATTATTTAGTTGACCCAATTCTTTATTTAATTATATTTAATCAGATTATTACTAAATTGACAATAAAAAAATCACCTAAAAATTAGGTGATTTTAATAAAGTTTATTTATCTTAAATTAACTTATTGGGATCAACATATTGATAACCAAGGTCTCGTGCAACTGCTTCATAAGTTACATTGCCACAGCAAATATTAAGTCCATTTAACAAGTGGTGGTTTTCTTTTGTGGCATTTCTCCATCCTTTATTGGCAATCTCAATAACAAATTGTAAAGTTGCATTAGTTAAAGCTAGAGTTGAAGTTCTGGAGACTGCCCCTGGCATATTTGTTACGCAATAATGCACAACTCCATCAACTGTATATGTTGGTTTTTCATGCGTAGTTGGCATTGATGTTTCAAAACATCCACCTTGATCAATTGCTACATCAACTAAAACGCTACCTGGACGCATGGTTTTTAACATCTTATGAGTAACTAATTTAGGCGCTGCAGCACCTGGAATTAAAACAGCACCGATTACTAAGTCAGCTTCAGAAACTGCTTGTTCTAAATTCATATAGTTACTATATAAAGTTTTAATTCTACCATTATAGTAATTATCAATTTTCTTTAATACTTGTAAACTGCGATCTAATACTGTAACATCAGCATTAAGTCCTGATGCCATACGAGCTGCATTAATTCCAACAGCACCACCGCCAATTACTACAACATTAGCAGGCTTTACTCCAGGTACTCCACCTAAAATCACACCACTGCCACCTTTGTGTTTCTCAAGGGCATGAGCTCCTGCTTGAATAGATAAGCGTCCAGCAACTTCTGACATTGGTGCAAGTAACGGTAATCCTCCGGCATAATCAGTAACTGTTTCATAAGCAATTGCAACACAGTCTGAATCAAGTAAGCCTGAAGTCTGTTTTGGATCAGGAGCTAAATGAAGGTATGTAAATAGAATTTGACCAGAACGTAACATTTTATATTCTGCTTCTTGTGGTTCCTTAACTTTTACAATCATTTCAGCTGTTGCGAAAATTTCAGCAGCAGTTTCAATAATTATTGCACCAGCTTTTTCATACGATTCATTATTAAAACCACTTTCAGTGCCGGCATCCTTTTCAACTATTACACTATGCCCATGACGAATTAATTCATTAACTCCAGCAGGTGTCATTCCAACGCGGTATTCGTGATTTTTTATTTCCTTAGGAACCCCAATTAACATTCTAGTACCTTTCTAAAATTAAAATTGAATTGATTTTAAATAATTATTAAAAGCTGTGCCGATTTCTGGATGTTTTAATCCATAACCAATGGTTGCTTCTAAATAGCCAAGCTTTGATCCACAATCATAGCGAGTGCCTTCAATTATATGTGGATATATATTTTGTAATTTTAATAGTTCAGATATAGCATCTGTTAACTGTATTTCTCCACCAATTCCTTTAGGAATATTTTCTAATAAGTTAAAAATTTGTGGAGTTAATATATAACGACCAATAACTGCTAAATTTGAAGGAGCTTTATCAGTTGCTGGTTTTTCAACAATATCATCAATTTGATTGGAGGATTTATTAAGTTTTACAATTCCATATGATGATACTTGTTTAGGATCTACTTCATATAAGCCTAAAACTGAAGAATTCGTTTTATTGTATACTTCGGTCATTTGTGCTAATGCACCAGGGGTGGCGTCAATTAACTCATCGGCAAGGAGAACTGCAAATGGTTCATTACCAACAACAGATTTAGCACATAAAACCGCATGCCCAAGACCAAGAGCTTCAGATTGCCGAATATAAACACAATTTATATGGCTAGGTAGAATACTTTTAACCATTTCTAACAATGTTGTTTTATGTTTACTCTTAAGTTCGGCTTCTAATTCATAAGCTTTATCGAAATGATCTTCAATAGAACGCTTATGTTTGCCGGTAATAAAAATCATATCCGTGATACCAGCTTCTACAGCTTCTTCAACTGCATATTGAATAAGTGGTTTATCAACAATAGGTAACATTTCCTTAGGAGATGCTTTAGTTACTGGTAAAAATCTTGTTCCTAATCCTGCAACAGGGAATACGGCTTTTTTAATTTGAGTATGTTTCAATTATTTTGATCCAAAAAAATAAAATTCTAGCTGTTGACGTAAATAACGTCTTGAGGATTCATCTGCTAGATTTAAACGATTTTCATTAATAATCATAGTTTGATGATTAAGCCATCCCTTCCATGCTTCTTTTGAAACAGAGGCCAAAACTTTTTGCCCCAATTCACCTGGAATTGGAGCGAAGTCCAAACCTTCTAATTCTTGCCCAAGTTTAATACAATTAACCATTCTTGTCATATGAAATTATCCTGTAAATTTTTTAAAAATTAAGCTTGAATTGGTCCCACCAAAACCAAATGAATTAGATAATGCTATATTAACTGCTTTTTCTTTGGCAACATTAGCTGTATAATCCAAATCACATTGCGGATCTTGGTTAAAAATATTAATAGTAGGAGGTACAATATCTTCTTTAGTTGCCATAATACTAAATATGGCTTCAATTGCACTAGTGCCACCTAACAGATGTCCAGTCATTGATGATTTCCGATAATGTGATACGCAGTCTGGACACCAGGTTGTAACAAACTGTAGCATCCGTTTTCCGGTCCTGTGAGTTAAAAGGGAATCCAGTGTAAATCTGGAGCTGACGCGCAGCGGTAAGGAAGGTAAGAGATGAGCGCACCTGGTGCAGACACTGCGGCTTGCCGCGGGAAGTCATCGTCTCTTTAAGTCGCCTCCAAGCCCGAAGACCTGCCGGCTAACGTCGCATCTGGTTTTCATCATCGCGTTGGTGATCGTGAAGTTCCGTCCACAAGGATTCATTACGCAGGG
>CALFYC010000111.1 GCA_937952895.1 uncultured Neisseriaceae bacterium | reverse complement strand
AAGCTACTGCTGCTAAAGTTGATGGCAAGTGGATTGAATTGTTTAAAGACCCAAAAACTGATGACGGTACTAAAAAGTCTGCTAAAGGTTTGTTGTCTGTGGTTAAAGATGCGCCCAATGGCAACTTATGCTTATTGGACCAACGTACTCCCGATCAAGAAGATGATACTGGCGAGTTACAAACTGTATTTTACAATGGCAATGTTGTAACAACTACATTTGCTGAAGTAAAGCAGCGTCTTTGGGGTTAATTTCTGTGTGCCAAGGATGGCATATATTTTGGAGACTGTAATGGAACTTAATGAAATTTTTTACAAAGCTAAAAAACATTTGTTAACTCAAAATGCTAAAAGTGGTATGCAAATTGAAGGCGACCTCAAGTTGTCTTGTATGTACAAAGATGGTAATGGTTTAAAATGTGCAGTTGGTGCATTTTTTCTTGATGATGAAAAAACGGATTATCGCAATTGTGAGTGGAATGGTCTTACATCTTCGCCAGTTCAAGCTGAATTGATTCGTGCTGGTGTGCTTACATGGAATGATTGCATTGACCCACCTTTAATGGGCAAACATTCTTTGTTGCGCAAGTTTCAACATATTCATGATACTAGAGATGTTGAACATTGGCCAATTTTAATTGATGCATTGCAAAAACAATTTGGGATACCAGATGAAGGAGGTGTGTCATAGGTGGTAACGCAATTAAAAATGCTCTTCGTTTAGACAAAGATGAGTATTTTGCATTAGGTGCAGAGGTCTTAGAACTTCTTGCACCATTTGCTATGATGGATAATTTTAAGTGCCATATTGTTGACGCTTATCATAGTAAGCCAACTTTTGGCGATATGGACATTGTTGTTGAAGATAATGGTCATTTTACTGATTGGTTTTCTATTATTAACAATGTATTTCATTCAAAAGAAATTGTTCATACCAAAAATAGTCCAGTTATTTCATTTGAATACAAAGGTTTTCAAATTGATTTAATTTTAACTGCGTCTAAGTATTATGATTTTGCAGTTCATTATTATTCTTATAATGATGTTTGTAATTTGATTGGTCGTATTACAGATGCTATGGGATTTAAGTTTGGTCATAATGGTCTTTGGTATCATTATAAAAACCTAGATGAGGGTGTTGATGAAAAGCTTTGTGTAACTACAGATTTTAAAGAAGCATTAGAAGCGTTTGGTTTTTCGTATGAAAGATTTTTAAAAGGCTTTTATGATTTGAATGAGATATTTGAATATATTTCATCCAATAAGTATTTTAATCCTGATTTATATTTGCTTGAAAATCGTAATCATCAAGGTCGTACACGAGATAAAAAACGTGTTACATATCAAGAGTTTTTAAAGTATTGTCAAAGAAATACTTTTACTCATAAAATTCATGAGATTAATCTTCATAATGATTTTTATACTATTACTGCAAATTTTCCACAATTGCATTTAGATCTTAATCGAGCGAAGTATATTGGCACTACAACCAAGTATGTGCATCATCATTTTAATGCTAGTCATGTGACTGCTCATAATGGATTTGTTGGTAAAAATTTAGGCTTGTATATGGAAGCCACAACAAAGAAATTTAAAGATAAGTTTGCTTGGACAATTTATTGTTTATGTAATAGCAATGAAGATATTCTGAAGTTTATGGATAAAAATTACGAGGAATAATTTATGTCTCTTAGACCATATGGTTCTTGTGGTGAAGGGTGGGCTTATTATAGGCCATACAAAAGTACAAATCATTTAAAAGCCAGATGGTCTAGAACTGAAGAGCATAATTTTCAACGTTCGTTCAAAAAAACTACTAGACAACTTGCTAAGAAAACAATAAGGAGAGAGCAAAATGACTAGACAACTAGTTAAAATTATCAAGATAGATAATATCTTGACACATCATAACGCAGATGCTTTAGATATAGCCGTTGTACGGACTATGGCATTGTGTAGTTAAAAAACGGTCAATTTAAAATTGGCGATGAAGCTTTGTTTTTTGAAATAGACTCAATGGTTCCGCTTGACGATGTTCGTTTTGCCTTTTTAATTGGCAGAGGCGAATATGAAGTTGAAGGACGTAAGTACTCTAGATTGAGAACTATGAAACTTCGCGGAGAATTATCTCAAGGCTTAGTGCTATCATTAGATGATTTTACAAGAGACCTTGTAGAGATTACTGGTAATATAACTATTGCAGAAGCTTTAGGTGTTATTAAGTATGACCCTCCAGAAAGCAATCATCATTCAAACAGATTAAAATCTGGTCAATCTGGTGGTGCATTTCCATCATTTATTCATAAGACTGACCAAGAACGTATTCAAAACATTGTTAGACTATACAATGAAGCTGCTTTTAGCGATGAGCCATTTGAAATTACATATAAGCTAGATGGTTCTTCAACTACTGTTTATGTTAATGAAAATACTTTTGGTGTTTGTTCTCGCAATATAAATCTAAAAATTCCACAAGATTGGAATGAAGCTGATAATCATTTTATTCAAGCTGCTGTTAAGGCTGGATGGTTGTTTAAGTTGATTTGGATTAAGTTAACTACTGGTAGAAATTTAGCATTTCAAGGCGAACTATGTGGTCCAGGTATTCAAAATAATTTTGAAGGCTTAGATCAACATGAACTATTTTTGTATGATATTTTTGATATTGATACTCAAAGATATTTATTGCCAATGGATAGAATTGAATTAGCAATTAAATATGATATTGATCATGTTCCTTTTTTTGAATCACTTGCAGTCTTGCCTTTAGATATTAATGAATGCTTGTTGCTTGCTGATGGTGAAAGTTGTCTGAACGGAAAGTACAGAGAAGGTTTGGTTTTCAAATCTCATACAAGAGATTTTAGTTTCAAAGTAATATCAAACCAATATTTATTAAAGGAAAAATAATGAAACCAGAAAACTTTTTATATTGGTTAAATGGATTTGTAGAAATGGGCGGAGAACGCCCAACAGAAGAACAATGGAAAATGCTTAAAGAGCATCTTGCACTTACAATGCAAAAAATTACTACTACGACAATAAGTTTGCCTCCACAACTTTTTCCAAATCCAGGCAGACCAATGGAATTAATATGCTAATATCAGCACGTCCGCCAGAGCAAATGGTCTGGCTAAATAAAAATGAGCTAAAAAGCTTATTAGAGGTATTAACATCAGACGATATAAATGGTTCAACAGAGCCATTTGTTTGTATTCGCACAATTGCAACAGCTATTGGTGAACGTATTGATGTTGGTTTAATTAATATTGAGGGTGCTTTTAATCAATTAAAAGACATCACAGATTATAGGTCGTGGTAATGTCATTATTTCAAGAGTATATAGTAGCTAAAAAAGAGCCAACTATATATGTGTTCTACCACGCCAACTGTTGGGACGGTTTAACATCTGCTTGGTTATTTACACAGTTTTATCCAAAAGACGATTTATTGCTAATTCCTTGTGAGCATGGTAAACCAGTACCGAATATCATTGAAACAAAAAATAAACATGTTTTTGTAGTTGATTTTGCATTTTCGTTGGAAGATGTTAATTATATTAAAAATCAAGCTTTATCATTTCAATTACTTGACCATCACATTGATGCTAAAAATGCGTTAGATGGTCAATCTGGTTGTTTCTTTGATATGGGCCGCTCTGGTGCTGGTATTACGTTTGATTATTTAAATGCATTATTTGCAGATAAAAAGATTCCACGTCCTTTGATTATTAATTATTTTGAAGCTATGGATTTGCATAGACTAGATAAACTAGATGTGATTACATTTGGTAATTATTTAAAGTCTTTTGGAAAACCAAATATTGCCACAATTGACCACATTGTTACTTCTTTTAACGAAGAAGAAATGTTAACAACTGGTCGTCAAAATGCTTTGGTAATTAATAATCTTATTGCTGGTATTTGTTCCAATTATTTGATTCTTGAAATTGATGGCAATAAATTTTTTGCTGTTGTAGGGAATAAACTATACGCGCATGAAATTGCTATGCACTTATCTCAAATGAATAATATTTCATTTGTTGGATGCTGTATTACAATTACAAATGAAGCTGTTGGTTTATCTTTTAGATGTGATAGCAAACATTGGGATATTACAGCAGATAACTTAGTTGGTTGTACGCCAAAAGATTTTGCAAATAAACTAGGTGGAGGTGGTCATGTTATGGCTGCTGCAGCTAGAATTACACACGAGCAGTTCTTTGAATTGCTAAAGAAAAGATTATTTTTAAAAGGTTAATCATTAACAATGACTGAACAAACACAGAATTCTACAATTACATTGGTAGAAGTAGAACAAGAACTTAATGGCATAGGCCAAGCTATTGCAGCGCATGAACAAACACTATTTCATTTGATTACTGCTATTAACGCAATTCAAAGTGTTTTAATTGGTAAGGGCTTGGTGTCAGAAGCAGAAATGCAAGCATCAATGAAGGCTGAAGCAGAAAAGCTAGCTGCAGTTTATGTCAAGCATTTAGAACAAGGCAATGCCGTTCCTGAAGTGCCAGCAAATGACTCTGGTCTAATTTTACCGTAAAAACTAATTATGCGGATGTAGCTTAATTGGTAGAGCGACAAGAATTCCGACTTTGTATATGCCGCTTCGATACGGTCATCCGCTCAATTTTTTCACAATCATTAATCTAAGGAGATTAATATGCCTCGTTTAACTAATGGTACTTTCATTGTTGGCTCTATTGCTGATGTTGGTTTAAGTATCTCAAAAGAACCAAAAGAACAT